>PLMM01000366.1 GCA_003142495.1 Gemmatimonadota bacterium
CATCTGCGCGCCCATGTTCTCGAGCGGATCGGCAAGCTCGATCTCCTTCGCGACCGTGACGCCGTCCTTCGTGACCGTCGGCGCACCGAACTTCTTGTCGATGACGACGTTCCGTCCCTTCGGGCCGAGCGTGACCTTCACCGCCTCGGCGAGCTGGTCGACGCCGCGCTTGAGCGCCGCGCGAGCCTCGGTATTGAAATGCAGTTCTTTGCTAGCCATATGGATTATCGAATGAATGAGAGTATGAAATGCGAATCAGCCGCGGCGGGGATAACCCCGCGCGACGCGCAACGCGGTTTTAGATGATCGCAAGAACGTCGGACTCGCGAAGGATCAGGTACTGATCGCCTTCGATGGTGACTTCGGTGCCGCTGTACTTACCGTAGAGCACCTTGTCGCCAACCTTGACTTCCATGGGCACGCGCTTGTCCTTCTCGAAGCGGCCCGGTCCAACGGCGACGATCTCGCCCTGCTGCGGCTTTTCCTTGGCGGTGNNAGTATGAGTTCAGACTTGCTGCGGACGACTAAACTGGAACCGCTGGCACTCAACAGGTGAGAGTGCTAACACCCCAAAGTTAGACGGGCGGGGCTCGCGAGTCAACCTGTCGGAAGGCATGAAGCGTTCCTAGCTAAGTCCGTTACAATGAATGAGTTACATGTGTGAGCGACGAGCTCAGCAGAGCTCAGCTGGTCGCGAGCAGCACCGCAATGTCGGTGAGTGCCCAGGCGCCCAAGGCCGCGTACATCGCGCGCTTCGAGGCCTGCCGCGACAATCCCGGGGCCTTGATGAGCCAGGGCACGAGCACCGCCAACCACACTGCCGCCGCAACGGCGAGTGTTTCGAGTGGGCGGGCGGAGACCGTCTCGCGATGGGTCGCCATCGCCGCGCGAGCAAAGCACGCGAAGGCCACGAGCATGGCGACGATCGAGAGCGCCAGGCTCGATCGCGCGCCGAGCACCAGCGCCAGTGTGCGGTCTCCGCGCGCGCGATCTTCGTCGAGCTGGTAGAGTTGCGTGAGCGGGTACAGGGCGGCGAAGAGCGGGGCGAATCCGCCGAGCGCCCATGCGCCTGCGCGCGTGAGCGGTAGCAGCGTAAGTGCCCAGCCGGCGTACGGCGTGAGCGTGCCAAAGCCGATCATGTTGATGATCCAGTCGGCGCCCGCGACGGCCTTGAGTCGCATGGGCGGCACACTGTAGAGCAGCGACATCGCGAAGCAGATTGCGTACGCAATCGCGAATTCTCTTGGCAGCGCGAGCGCGATCCCCTGCCCCGCGAGCATGAGCGCAAAACCGAACAGCGCGAGATGCGGCGGCGGCGGCGGCGGCGCATCGAGATAGCCGATGTCGCCCTCGTCGCGGTCGAACGCGCTGTTGATCGCGAGCGTGCCGCCGTTCAGAAGCACGACCCACACCGCGAGTCCGATGAGCAAGGGCGCGATGCGTGTGCCATCCAGCGTGTTGGTCACGCCTTGCGCCAGCACGAAGCCCAGCGTCGTGTGCGCGATCATGATCGGCCACTCGCGGGGACGCATGTGGAGCACGTAGCTGAATCCGTCTCCCGGCAGCAGGCCATAGCCGAACGCGCGGATACGGCCGTGCTCCCTCGCGTGCCGCGCCGCGCCGCTCACGCCGTGGCGGACTGCTCGAGAAACGCGAAGGCGATCTGCAGTCCGTACAGCGTGAGGTACGGCTCGACGATGTCGATCTCCTTGCAGATCGACGTGACGAGCGGCGCGAGCCCGCCCGTCGCTACGATTCGCGGCACGCGCTTCGTCGGCCACTCGGCCTTGATGCGCCGCACCAGCCCATCGATCGCGTCGGCGGCGCCGAAGAGCACTCCGGCACGGATGCACTCTTCCGTGCGCGTGCCGATCGCGTGCGCGGGCGGCACCAGCTCGGTGGCCGGGAGCTTCGACGTGCGGCGAATGAGCGTGTCGGCCGACGTGCGCAGCCCCGGCGCAATGATCCCGCCGAAGAAGACGCCCTCGGCCGTGATGCAATCGTAGGTGGTCGCGGTGCCGAGGTCGACGACGACGGTGTCGACCTTGTAGATGCGGCTCGCGGCGAGCGTGTTGAGGATGCGATCCGCGCCGACGGTGAGCGGCTCGTCGACCCGTAGCACGATCGGAAGTCCGGCTCGCGCGTCGAGAACCCGCGCGCGGACGCCGAGCCAGCGGTCGCACGCCTCGGCGAGCGGCGCCGTCATCGAGGGCACCACGGAGCCGATCGCCGCGCCGGTGATCTGCGCGCGATCGAGACTGCCGGCGCGCAGCAGCTCGTGGAGCAGCAGCCCGAGCTCGTCCGGCGTGCGCTCGACGGCGGTGGTCAGTCGCCAGTGCGCGCGCAGCGAATCGCCCTCGAAAACGCCGACCGTCGTCTCGGTGTTGCCGATGTCGAAGACGAGAATCACAGATCCTCCTCGAGAATCAGGGAGCCGCTGCGCACGGCGACGTCGCCGGCGGCGGTGTGCACGAGCAGCCCGCCGCTCGCATCGATGCCGCGCACGATGCCGGCGAGCGGCGCGGTGCACCGCCTGCCGCGCGCCCAGTCGCGCCGCCCGAAGTCGTGGAGCTCCGGCGCGCTCAGCGCACCATGCAACGCGGCTGCGGCACGGATTGCGGGCACGAGCTCCGCGAGCACGTCGATGCGGTTCGTGTTCGCGCGGAGCGAGCGCGCATTCGGGATGTCGCTCGGCACCTTGCAGTTGATGCCGATGCCGATCGCGATCCAGTCGGCGCGCTCGTCGCGCCAGCGGCTCTCGATGAGGATGCCGCCGAGCTTTCCGTCGTCGAGCATCAGGTCGTTCGGCCACTTCACGCGCAGCTCGCCACTGGTGAACGCCTCGAGCGCGCGTGCCGCCGCGAGCCCGACGCGCAACGACAGCACCTCGAGCGCCGCGTCGTCGCGCGGGCGCACGAGCAGCGTCATCCAGATGCCGGCGCCGTCTTCCGACGTCCACGCGCGGCCGCCACGCCCCCGCCCCGCCGTTTGCCGCTCGGCGAGAATCAGCGTTCCCTCCGGCGCGCCCTCGCGCGCGAGCGGGTGCGCGTTGTCGAGCGTCGACGTCACTTCGCTAAAGAGCTCGACGCGCGGCACGCCGCAGCGACTCGCGATGGACTCTGCGCTCGCACCGGCGTAGCGCACCGCAGCGAGCGTGTCAGCCATGCATGCGCACATAGAAGAGCGCCAGCACCGCGAGGCCAACGACAACGCGATAGACCGCGAACACACCGTAGCTATGCGTGCGCACGTAACGCATGACGATTGCGATCGCGAGCCAGCCGCTGCTCGCGGACGCGAGCACGCCGACGAGCAGCGGCACGGTCGCACCGCCGACCTTCAGGAGGTGCGGCACCTTGAAGATTGCCGCCGCCGCGATGATCGGCATGCTCATGAGAAAGCTGAACGTCGCGGCACCCGCGCGGTCGAGGGCGAGCGAGCGGCCGGCGGTGATCGTCGCGCCGGAGCGCGAGACGCCGGGGAGGAGCGCCGCGGCCTGGGCGAGTCCGATGAGAATCGCGTCGGTCCAGCCGATCGACTGGAGCGGGCGATTCGCTGGCCGTATGCGATCCACGAACCAGAGCACCACGCCCATCACCGCCATCGCGCTCGCGATGAGCGCCGGGGAGCGAAAGGTCGACTCGGCATAGTCGTTGAGCAGAAGCCCCGCGATGGCACCCGGAATCGTCGCGATCACGAGATAGACGACGCGCCGTTGCTCCACGCTCTGGACGCGCTGCGTGCGCACGATCTCGAACGCTGCAATGGTCAGCTTGATCCACTCGTCGCGAAAGAAGACGAGCACGGCCACGAGCGTGCCGACGTGCAGCGCGACGTCGACGGCGAGTCCCGGCTCGGGCCAACCGAAGATCCACGGTGCGAGCGCGAGGTGCGCCGAGCTCGAGATCGGAAGAAATTCGGAGAGCCCCTGCAGGATGCCGAGCACCAGCGCCTGGAAGACGGTCATTTCGTAGGTGTGGGAGTGGAGTTCACGCGCGGGCGACGAGGAGCGCGGCCATCGCGCACACCATCGCCAGCTTGAAGAATGCCGGGCTACCTGGCCGGCCGCGCAGCGCGAGCGTGGTCGCGAGTGCGAGCGCCGCCATCGCCGGCACGAGCGCCGCGAGGAGCAACGCGGGCGACTTCACCAGCGGGGCGATGCCAATCGCGAGGGCGGCGCCGGCGGCGACGAGTGCGGCGACGAGCACGAGTCGCGCGGGGCGTACGCCAGCGACCACGGGCAGTGTGCGGCGCGTGCTTTGGTCGGCCTCGCGATCATCGAGATCCTTCGCGAGCTCGCGCGCGAGATGCAGCGGGATCGCGATCAGCACGAGCGGGAGCCCTCGCTGCCAGCTTCCAGCGGCGTAGCTGCCGTAAGCGAAGGGGAGCGACGCGAGCACGGAGACGACAAGATTCCCCGCGAAGCCCGCGCGCTTGAGCCACGGACTGTACAGCCGCATGAGGGCGAGCACCGCGACGGTGCACACGCCGAGCGTGACGCTCACCGCGGACGCGCACACGACGGCGATCGTCGCCGCGGCCATCGCGATGCGCTCGGCATCTGCCGGCGTCAGCGCGCCGGACGGAAGCGGGCGCTCTGGGTGCGCGGCGCGATCGATGTCGACATCGGCGATGTCGTTCCAGGAATTCGCAGCGGCAGTGAGCGCGATGGCGGCGAGCGCCGCGAGCGCGATCGACTGCGCGTTCTCCACGCCGCCCCATCCCGCCCACCACGCGCCAACGACGACGCCCGCGGCGGCGGTGAGCGCATTCGCCCACCGCGCCAACCGCAGCGCGGCGCTAACCGCGAGCGGCGAGGGTGCGCGCATAGAAGCTCTCGTATTCCGCAACGATGTTCTCAAGCGCAAAGCGTGCATGCGCATCGGCCGCGGCCGCATCGCTCATCGCGCGCCACGTATCCTGATCGCGAAGGATCGCGATCCCCGCCGCCACCATTCCCTCCACGTCGCCCACCGGGCGGAGCGCACCGGTGACGCCGTCGCGAATGACCTCCGGCAGCCCACCCACATCGGTGGCGATCACCGGCACGCCGCACGCGAGCGCCTCGAGCGCACTCAAGCCGAACGACTCGTTGAGGCTTGGCAGCAGAAAGAGCTCAGCACTCGCGAGCAGCGGCGCGACGGAGTCGATCTTGCCGAGAAAGAAGACGGAGCGCTCGACGCCGAGCAGTCGCGCTTCCTCTTCCGCCTCGGTGCGATCGGGGCCGTCACCTACCATAAAGAGCACGCTGGGCACCTCGCGCTGAATCCCGGCGAAGATGCGCACGACATCGCGCACGCGCTTGATCGGCCGGAAATTCGAGACGTGCAGGATGATGCGCTTCCCTTCACCCGTCTGCTCTCGCAGCACCTGTTTGTAGCGCGAGCGCTGATAGACCAGCGGATCGACGAAGTTGTGGATGACCTCGACCTTGCACTGAGTGCAACCGAAGGTGGAGATCGTCTCCCGTTGAAGATATTTCGAGACCGCAGTGAGACCGTTCGAGCGCTCGATCGAGAACTTCGTGATCGTGCGGAACGAGGGATCCTGGCCAATGAGCGTGATGTCGGTGCCGTGCAGCGTCGTGA
>PLMM01000351.1 GCA_003142495.1 Gemmatimonadota bacterium
GAACCGATGGGGCCTCGTCTCCCTTCTTCTCGCCGGACGGACATCAGATTGGCTTCGTGACGAACGGCAAGACCATTCGCATTCTTCCGCTCGATGGCGGGTCCGCGCTCACGCTCACGGACAGCGCCAACGCAACGGCCGCCGACTGGGGGAGCGATGGCTACGTCTACTTCGAAGTGGACTCGGGGATCAGTCGCATTCGCGCGACGGGTGGCCGCTCTGAATCCGTTTACAAATTCCCAGCCGGCGAGCACGTGCTCGGCGCGGAGTGGCCGGTAGTGATGCCGGACGGGAAGGGGCTGCTCTTTCGCATTCGCCGCGAGGGACAGAGCGTTGCCGACTTCGAGATCGTGGCGATGGAGCTTCCGAAGGGAAAGCCGCACGCATTGCTTCGCGGAATCTACGCGCGTTATTCCCCCTCGGGCGATCTCGTCGTTGTCAGCGCAGAGGGCAAGCTGCTCGTCGTACCCTTCGATGCGAAGAAGCTCGAGCTGACTGGTGCGCCCGTCGCGCTGTATGAGGGGCTCGAGTCGAATGCGTACAGCTCCGCGGTTGCGCTCTCGAACGCCGGAACGCTGATCTACATGACGTTGAGCCAGACCTCCGCTCGCGAGTTGGTGTGGGTGACGCGCGAGGGACTGGCGAGCCCGGTCGACGCTACGTGGAAGGTTGGTGGAACGATCAGCAGCTTTGCGCTGTCGCCAAATGGGCGCTCGATCGCACTCGACGTGCTCCGATCGGCAGGTGCGGACGTTTGGGTGAAGCAGCTCCCTGGCGGCCCCTTCTCGCGCATCACCTTCGGGGATACAACGGCCTTTCGTCCGACGTGGATGCCGGACGGAATCAGCCTGCTGTATCTCGTCGATCGCGGCGACGGCGGCGGCATCCCCGCGACTCGACGCGCCGACGGCGTCGGCGCGCAGCGAAGGCTCCTCCCATCGAAGTATGCGAATGGACAGGCGCTCGTGTCGCCCGATGGAAAGTGGCTCATCGTGCGAAGCGTCATCGGCGAGGTCGGGAACGGAGACATCCTCGCCACGCACTTCGGCGATTCCGTTCTCGTTCCCTTCGTTGCCACTCCAGCGCGCGAGCTCACAGCCGCACTTTCGCCCGACGGAAAGTTTCTCGCATACGCCTCCGACGAGTCGGGAACGAGCGAGATCTTCGTGCGCCCGTTTCCCGATGTGGCAACGGCTCGCTGGCAGGTTTCGACGTCGGGCGGAAGCGCGCCGCTCTGGTCACACAGTGGCAAGGAGCTCTTCTTCCGGAATGGGCACAACGATCTGCAGGTCGCTGCTGTGAGCGAGTCGCCGACGTTCACGGTGGGCGCACAGAAGACGCTCTTTTCGCTCTCGCCATTCACCTTCGGTGGGCCCGTTCAGCAGTACGCGATCGCACCCGATGACAAGCGCTTTCTGATGCTGCGGGAAACGACGGCGGGAGAGATCGGAACGCTCATCGTGAGCGAGCACTGGTTCGAGGAGCTCAAGGCGCGCGCACAGAAGTAGCCGCGCGCCCGGCTAGTGCGAGAGCTCCGCGATCCAGACGTTGCTCTGCCGGTCCTCGATCGGAAAATAGAATCGCGTTGCACTCATCGCGAATCCCTGGCGGAATGACGGGCGAGTGAGATCGGGGAAGCGCACGACGGGGCGCGGCGTGCCACCGGCCGCTGGTACCACGCTGATCGTCGCACGCCCCTCGGCGTCGTGCGTCTTGAAGTAGATGGATCGACCATCGCCGCTCCACACCAGAGTCTCGGGCGCGGGCGAGCCGGCCGGCGCCGAGTACAGAGTTCTCGACGGTCCCGAGTCCGCGGCAACCACGACGATCGCGCGATTGGACTCGCTTGCGATCCACTTACCATCGGGCGACCACGATGAAAATGCGGTTTGTGCCCGGAGCGGCGCCCCGTTCAAGTGCAAGCGATGCGGTGTCGACCACTTGTCAGCGCCCAGGTGCGACGTCACGTAGACGCCGCCGTCGACACCCTGATCGAAGAAGAGCAGCCGGGCGCCGTCAGGTGACCATTGCGGGTAGCTCTCCTGCGCCGGCGTGTTGGTGACGAGCTCCGTGGTGCCGCCCGCGATCGGCTTCACCTCGATGTCACGCGTGCCGTTTCGAAATGAATGGTAGGCGAGCAGTCGGCCGTCGGGGGAGATGCTCGGAGCGAACGTGTCGAACGCCTCGTTTGTCAGCTGCTCTGGCTCTCCACCCGACACCGCGATTCGATAGATCCTCGCGAGGCCATCGCGATCGGAGTCGTACGCCACCCACTTTCCGTCGGGCGAGACGGCAACGGCTTCGATCGTCTGCGCTCCCGTGGTGACCGGAATCGCGTCCGTCGACAGTGCAATGCCGCTCGCGGGAATTGGCAGCGAGAAGACATTGGAGTGTCCCGCGTACAGCGAGTAGGCGACGTGGCGGGCATCCGCGGTGATCGACATCGATCGCGCGTTGAGGCCGGTCGTCACTCGCATCGGAGGCGAGCGAGGCTCGCCGCTCGCCGCGAGCGCCACTTCGTACACGTCGAGGGGACCGTCGCGATTCGAGATGAAGAACAGTCGGTCGCCCGATGGGGACCACTCGGGACTCTGGTTCATCGCGTGGTCCGCCGTGATGTGTAGCACGCGTCCGCCCGCGGCGGACACCACGATGATCCCGCTCGGTGCCTTGTTCGCGAAGTTCGCTCCCGGATCGCCCGCGATCAGGTTCCCCGACATGCATGCGATCAGCGAGCCGTGCAGAGACCAGCGGCACCAGCTGGCCTCCGGCACACCAACGGCCACCACTCGCGTCGTTTGGCCGTCAGCACCTGCGACGAATATCGAATCGTGCCTCGCGTAGACGATCTCGCGACCGTCGGGCGACCAGCTCGCGGTGCTAAGAGTGTCGCTCGCCGAGTTCGGGATGATCTCCCTCGCGCGTCCGCCGAGTGCCGGCGCGATTGCGACGCCGGTGCTGCTGCGGAACAGGAGCTGCGATCCATCCGGCGACCATCGCGGCTCGACTTCGAACGCCGCAGAATCATCGGTGAGCTGAAAGGTGCGCCCCCCTCCAGTTGGCCGGATGTAGATGCGCGCGCGCGCGGAGTTGCCCGCCGCGAATGCCACGAGCTTGCCATCGGGCGAGATGGCGGGATCGATTTGCAGCCCAGCATCGGTGGTGAACTGCGTCGCGCGCCCGAAGGCGATCGACGGCGTAAGCTTTCCCGCGTGCGTCAGTGCGAGCGCGCCGGCGATGAGCAGCGCGAGTGCGGCTCCCGCAACAACCCAGCGACCGCGATGCGACGCTGCTTTCACCGGTTTCAATCGCGCATCCGTTGGCGTGAGGCCGCCACTTGGCGTCGCGAGCGGCTCGAGCGCCGCGAGCAGCTCGCTCGCCGTTTGCCAGCGATCTGCGGGGAGCTTCGCCAGGCAGCGCATCACCGCGTTCGCGAGGGCCGGTGAAATTCCCGGCCGGTACTTCGTGATCGGCTCCGGCGCTTCCGTGACGTGCGCGGCGAGCACCTGCTGCGGCGTACCGGAAAATGGCAGGCGCCCGGCGAGCAGCTCGTAGGCGACGACGCCCACCGCGTAGATGTCCGCGCGATGATCGATGCCGGGGTCGGCCGTTGCCTGCTCGGGCGACATGTACGACGGCGTGCCGAGCGCGACGCCCATCGTGGTGAGGGTATTGCCGTTCGTTGCTTCGCTCACCGCGCGCGCGACGCCGAAGTCCGTCACCAACGCGTGCCGCCCCGAGAGCATCACGTTGTCCGGCTTGATGTCGCGGTGCACGACGCCGTGCTCGTGCGCATGCGCGAGACCATCGACTATTTCAATGAGCAGCTTGACGGCGTCGGCGATCGGAAGCTCGCGCTCGCGATTGAGACGATGCCGAAGCGACTGCCCCTGCACGTACGGCATGACGAAGTAGAGCAGTCCGTCGGCCTCGCCCGAGTCCAGCAGCGGAAGGATGCTCGGATGCTGGAGCTGCGCCGCAATCTCGATCTCGCGATGGAAGCGCGCCGCCCCCACCGACGCCGAGAGGTCATCGCGCAGTACCTTGATCGCAACCTTGCGCCGATGCTTCACATCCTCGGCGAGATATACCGTCGCCATTCCGCCGGCGCCGAGCTCGCGCTCGATGACGTACTTTCCGGTGAGGGCGGCGTTGATCTGGGCAATGCGATCGGTCATGTAAATTGCGGCATGAGGTTGGGTGAAGATATGCGTTACCGGCGTGATGCGATACGGGGGCGATCAAGGCGACTCGTGTGCGCGGCGATCGTCGCTTTGCCGTGCGCGCTCGCTGCGCAGCAAGTCGCGCCGGGCGACACGCTTCACATCCGTCTTCTCGATCGACTCGCCAGCGGCCATCACGCATCGCCTCACGTGCGCGCCCTCGTGATAGCGCCGCTCGCCTCGGCTGCGCGCGACGGCGGTCGTGTCACCATTCCGCCCGGGAGCATCTTGAGCGGCTCGGTCACTGGCGCGGGGAAGGAACGCTTCGGCGGCAAGCGGCACTGGATCGCGCTTCAGCTCGACAGCATCGCGATTCCGATTGATGATGCGGCGAGCGACACCATTCGCGCCGCCATCTCCGTGCGAATAGCCTCCGTCGACGACACTCGCGAGGACGTCGACTCGGCCGGTCGCATCGTTGGGCCACCCATTCCATCCATGGTGCGATCCAAGCGCGACTGGGCCGTCCTCATCCTCGGCGTCTTTCACCCGGTGGGCGCGATCATTCTCGCCGCCACGCTCGAGGGCGAGATGGCGGAGCGACATCGAGCCGTGTCGCTCAACAGTGGAACGGAGTTGACGGCGGTGATCACGAGCGGCGCGCGGCTGAGCGCATGGTCGCGGTGGATGCCGCCGCCGCCCATCGCCGGTGGAGTGAATCCCGACTCGCTCGCGCTTGCGGCGCCTCTCCGTACGCTGCTGCGCGAGGGTGGCGCACCATCAGATGTCGTCACGCTCGCCCTGATCGGATCCGCCGCGCAGGTGAGCGCCGCATTCGCCGCGGCCGGCTGGACGCGCGCCGTGCCGCTCACGCTTCGCAGCGACTTCGTCACCTTTGTGAAGGCGGCGAAGGGAAAGGGCTACGCGGCGCAGCCGGTGTCGCAGCTCGTGCTCGACGGCCGCCCGCCCGACGTCGTCTACGAGAAGGTCGCCGACACCTTCGCCAAGCGACACCATCTACGCATGTGGCGCTGGCCGAGCGCCGATGCCGCCGATGACAGCTCGACGGTGTGGCTCGTGGCCGCGACGCACGACATCGGCGTGATGTTCTCGATGCAGCGGCGGTCGTTCACACATCGCGTCGACTCGCGCATCGACGACGAGCGCGACAAGGTCGTGAGCGATCTCGTCGCCGCCAACGCGGTGGCGGCGCTGACCTATGCGCCGCGCACGGCGCCCGCGACCGGCGCGACGGTGAACGGAGCGAAAGTCCCGGCGGTGACCGACTGGCGCATGGCGGTGCTCGTGCTCAAGTAGCGCTCGCGCTACCGCTCTGGAAGTTGGCGCAGCGCGCGCTCGAGCTCGTCCACGAGGAAGTCTCCATCCTCCGCGGTGAACGGCATCGGTGGGCGAATNNGTGATACGGCCCGTCGGTGCCGAGCAGGATGCCGCGCTCGCGCATGCGGTTCGCAACGAACGATGCCTCCGCGCCCGCGGGCTCGAGCGTCTCGCGATCGCGCACGAGCTCCACGCCCCAGAAGAGTCCCGAGCCGCGCACGTCGCCCACGATCGCGTGACGCTCGGCGAGCGCGCGGAGACTCGCCCCCATGCGCTCGCCCACCGCGAGCGCGTGCGCCTGCAGCTGCTCGTCGCGCACGACATCGAGCACCGCCATCCCCACCGCGCAGCTCACGGTGTTCCCACCGAAGGTGCTGAAGAACTCCATCCCGTTGTCGAACGCATCCGCGATCCCGCGCGTCGTCGCGACGGCGGCGATCGGGTGCCCGTTGCCGAGCGGCTTGCCCATGACGACGATGTCGGGGATGACGCCCTGATCCTCGAACGCCCAGAAGCTCGTGCCCATGCGCCCGAGCCCCGTTTGCACTTCATCTGCGATGCACAGGCCGCCGGCGTCTCGCACGTATGCGTAGACGTGGGCGAGATACCCCGCGGGCAGTATGATCTGCCCGCCAACGCTCGGGCACGTCTCGGCGATGAACGCTCCGACGCCACGCCTCGCGTCCTGAATCGCCCGCAGCGCGTCGCTCACCGATGCTGCGTATCGCGCAGCGGCATTCGGATTGCTCGCCTTGTACGCGCCGCGATAGACATCGGGAAGCAGTGCAATGTGCACCCAATCGGGCGCGCCGCCGCCGCCGGGCCCGTCGTGCTTGTACGGACTGATATCCACGAGCGACGTCGTGTTACCGTGATACGCTGCCTCGAGCACGATCATGTCGCGATTGCCCGTGTACGCGCGCGTGAGCCGAAGCGCCAGCTCGTTCGCTTCGCTCGCGGAGTTCACTACGTAGCACACGTCGAGCGCAGGCGGCAACGTCGCGAGCAGACGGTCCGCGTACTCGACGAGCAGATCGCTCAGGTAGCGCGTGTTCGTGTTGAGCAGTCGCATCTGCGCCACCGCCGCACTCACCACGCGCGGGTGCGCGTGGCCGACGTGCGGCACATTGTTGTACGCGTCGAGATAGCGGCGACCATCGTCGTCGTAGAGATGCTGCATCCAGCCGCGCACGGCCTTTACCGGATCGCGATACGCGATGCTGAGGTTCCGCCCGATCACCGCTCTGCGCTCGGCCAGCGTCGCCGCCTTGTCGGGCTCGGGCTGCGGGAATCGGTCGAGCGGCACGCGCGCAAGGAGATTCGGATCAGGGCAGAGTGCTCGCCACACTTGGCGCTGCGATGCGCGCGCGACGCCGGGGAAATCGGTGTCGAGCTCGAGAATATCGGTGATGAGCTGGAGATGCAGATGCGGTGTCCAGCCACCGTTCACGGCGGCGGGGCCGAGTGTCGCGATCTGTTCGCCGGCCTTCACTATTGCTCCCACCGCGAGCTTGTCGAGCGACTTGCGGCTCAGATGGCCGTACAACGTGAAGAACGGCGTTCCGTCATCCGCAGCGTGTCGCAGCACGATCACCGGCCCGTAGTCCTGCGGCGTGCGGTTGTCGGCGAACGCGTGCACCACGCCGTCGAGCGGCGTGAACACGGGTGTGCCCACGGGCGCGAAGAGATCGAGTCCGATGTGCACCATGCGATGCTCCGCCGCGGGATCTGCCTTGTTCCCGAACTCCGGCGCGGTATAGAACAGTCTCGGCTCGTCGTACTTTCCGATCGCGAGCTTCACGTTCGCGCTCCGCATCGCGCTCGCCACGCGCGCGGTGACCAGCGGCTCGGCATTCTCGCGCGCGTCCGCGCTCACTAGCGGGCTCGCGATCCCGAGGTCGAGCACGATGCTCGGCTCGCGCTGCGGATCGATGCCGAGCAGCGGTGGGAGCGCGTGTTGCTTCACGAGGAAGGCAATCACACGATCGCCCGCCGGCGCGATGACCTTTCCCGCCGCCTCGCGGAACACCGCCTCCGCGAGCGAAAACGGAATGGCCGCGAGTATCGGCAGCGTCCGCGCGATCGCCGATTGGCTAACACCCAGATACTCGTTGTCGGGGCGCTGCAGCTGCTGGTCGGCCGCGATGCTGACGCTCGTGCAGAGCCGCAGCGCGACGAGTCCGAAGAGCGCGGCCAGCTCGTCATCGGTTGGCGCGATGCGCTCGCAGTAACCGCGCACCATTGGCGCCGCGACCGCGAGCGGATCGCTCTCGCCGAGCACCACGTACGCGATCGCGATCGCGAGGTCGCCTATCCGATAGCTGTGCGTCATGTCGCCGAAGTCGACGAGCCCCGTCACCCGCTGGTCGAATGACTCCACGTTTGCGCCGCCGCCAACGAGCACGTTGTAGTCGTTCGGATCCCCGTGAATCGCCGCGCGCGGCAGGGCAGCGAGCAGCGGCGCCGTGCGCAAATCGAATGTCGCCATCAGCTTATCTATGGTGTGTCCGAGCTCCACATCGCTGACCATATCCCGATAGCGACGCACGATCTCGCGCCCGCGCGCGAGATCCCAATAGAAATCGCGATGGATGGCCGGCGTATCGAAGTCCGCGAGGGCGGAGGAGAGCGCGCCGATATTCCGCCCGAAGTCCGCGAGCAGCTCAGGCGATCGGCGCGCGGCCAGCGCGAGCGGGCGCCCATCCAGCCACGAGATCGCCCACGCGAGATGTTCTCTCCCGTCGCCACCAACCACGGTGAGGATGCTCTCGCCGTTGGTCGAGTGCATCACCCGCGGCGTGATATGCACGCGCGCGGCCACGTGCATCAGCGCGGCCTGCTGCGCCTCGAGCAGCGCGCGCTCCTCGGTCGCGTTCGCGATTTTGACCACGATGCGCTCGCCGCTCGCGCTCTCGATCCGAAAGTTCTGATCGCGCTCGCTCGTCAGCTCCGTCGCGCGCCCGTCCACGCCGAAGCGCTCGCGCGCCACGCGCTCGGCGGTGTCAAGGTCGAAGCGTGGACTGTGCTCGAGCATGGTGCAAGAAGCTAGCGGCGCGCGGCGCTCACTGTAAGACAGCGCCGCCGCCGATCAGTGCGATGTCGCGCCCTGCAGCTTCTTGAGGAAATTCGTGGAGCTAGCGCCCGCCTGCCCGCTGTCCTTCGATCCACCGAGCAGCCCGCCGAGCATGCTCGTGAGGCTCAGCTTCTTGTAATTCGCCGGCGGCGTGAAGAGCGAGTCTGGCTGCGGACCCTCGCTGATGTTCCGCATCTCCATCCCGCCATTCTTGTCCGTGGATCGCGAGAGCACGTGCAGCCGATCGTCCACCCAGATCGTCATCGGCCCGTCCTTCGGATCGTTGGAGGTGACGCCCCATTTGTGCGCGGCGCGCCCGTTCACACTCTCCGAACCCTCGCTCGTACACGTCCACTGCGGCGCAGGGTGATTCTTGTCCGTCTTGGCGAACGCGCCGAACGGATTGACGGCGCTGTTCCACTGGCTGCACGGATCGCCGCTCCCCGCGGGACGCAGCACACGCATGATCGGCGCGAAGGCGATGGTCACGAGAGGGGTGAACATCCCCGCGTCGATGTACGCCTTCGCGGGATCGTTGACTATCAGCGTGGTGCCGTGCGCGGGATCGACGACGATCGCGCCGATGCTCGACGTGTCGAGAGACTGGAGCCGCACGCGCCCGCCGCCGAGGTAGATGCGCGACATCGGCTTGGCGGGGTGCGCGGGGTCGATCATCTCGGCCGAGAATGCGGTGCCGTTCCACGCATCGCCGCCGCCGGCGAGGTCGCCGTTCTGACAGGCGGAGAGGGGAAGCACGGCAAGGAGTACTGCGCCGGCCAGTATGTGCTCGATTCGCAAAGGCATGTTGAGCTCTCCACCGTTATGGTCGTCGTGTCCAGCTTCTCACGCCGGTACGATACGCGGCTGCGGTTATCCCGCAGTTTGCCAGCCGTTATCTGGCTCCCATATTATCAGGTGCGTTCGCAGCTGAACGCCAGGGTCGTTAGGCCGACCATCAGGGCAGCAGTTGTGCGGCCCCGCAGCACAACCAGGGAGACAAGATGGCAACCACGCTAGAGGACCGATCTCCCGAAGAGACCAGGCGGGTCGCGCGGCTCGCGGGCGCCGTGTATGTGTCGCTCGGGCTCACGGCGGCCTTCGGGTTCTATCATGCGCCCTTGGTCCAGGGCGACCTCAGCGCCATCGCCCATCGGCTGACGACATCCGACCTCCGCTTCCGCCTCGGGGTGGTGAGCGACGTTCTCTCCACGGCGCTGTCAGTACCCTTGGCCCTGCTGCTCTATCAGTTGCTCAAGCCGGTCCACAAGACGCAGGCGGTGTGGATGGCCGTACTACTGGTGGCCGCGATGCCCATTTCGTTTGTCGTCGCGCTCAACTACGTCGCGGCCCAATGGTTGATCACCGGCGCCGCCGAGGTGTCCTCACTCCCCAGCGCGCAGCGGGAGGCGCTTGGGATGCTCTTCCTCCGTCTGCACACGCATGGCGTGCTGGCGGTAGAGATCTTCTGGGGGCTGTGGCTGGTGCCGTTCGGACTGCTCGTCATGAAGTCGCGTTTTCTTCCTCGCGTGCTCGGCATTCTGCTCGTCATCGCGGGCGTGGCGTATGTCGCGCACAGCCTCACCTCGCTGTTGCTCGAGGGGCCTCGCATCATCCCGTATGAGCGGGTGACGATGCTGGCGCGAGCTGCGGGGGAGTTCCCGATCATGTTATGGCTCTTGATCAAAGGCGCAGACGCACGCCGGACGAACCCGCCACTGCCTTACGAACGCTGAACCTGACGAGCGAGCTACTGATTGCCTCGCTTCGCTCGGCGCTTATATGATTCGCTTGCAGGTTAGCTGGGGCGTTAGGCCGCAGAAGAAACATTCCTCTCACCGCCTCCGCGCATCGAAGGCCACATGAAACGAGTCACTGGCATCGGCGGCATCTTCTTCAAGGCCAAAGACGCTCCATCACTGCAGGCTTGGTACAAGCGGCACTTGGGAATCGATGTCCAAGCCTGGGGCGGAGCTGCCTTCGATTGGACCGACGCCGAGGGCAAGCCGGTTGCAGGCACAACTGCCTGGTCAATCGATCCGCAAGAAGGTGATCACTTTGCTCCGAGCTCTGCTTCCTTCATGGTCAACTACCGAGTGGAAGACCTCCACGCCTTGGTCAAGGTCTTGAAGGACGAAGGCTGCAATGTGCTCGAGAAGATCGACGACTCCGAGTACGGGAAGTTTGCCTGGGTCATTGATCCAGAGGGAAACAAGGTCGAGCTATGGCAGCCGCCTCAAGGCCAATGAGCAGGCTCGTTACTCACGGCCGCGGCAACGACTAACAATCTTGCGAGGAAAGCGGTGTCACGACGTAAGTCCTGGCAATTTGTGTTTCTGCTCGCAATGGTGATCGTGCCCTGGCTGCTATTGAACCTCGTGTTCATGATCCATTCCGGTGGCATCATGGTACTTCACACCCTGTGGCTTCTCGCACTTTGGCTCTCGTTCGTTGGCGCCGCCGTCTGGTCTGGCGTCAGGCGTCTGGTGAGCCGCGCTCTGCGTCCTGCCGAGCGCGCACCCTAACGTGGACTAACGATCATCGTATGCCAATTGCAGTCAGGTGCGTTCGCAGCTGAACGCCAGGTCGTTAATCGACTGCGCCGGCGGTTGCGCGCTCGTATATACGCGCGTATATTGCATCGGTGCGCTTCACCTGGGATCCCGAGAAGCGCGAGCGGAATTTTGCGGAGCGAGCGTTCGATTTCGCCTTCGCCGCCTCGATCTTCGCGGGCCCGACTCTCGAGCGCATCGACACGCGCCAGGACTACGGAGAGGTCCGGCGGATCGCCCTCGGCGTGGCCGATGGCATCCCGCTCACCGTGGTCTACACCGATCGGGCTGAGGCNNGTGAGCGCCAAGCCTATCGCAAAATCTTCCCGTCGTAATACCGTACCCAGTCAGGGGCGCGCGAAGCTCGCCAAACTGCGGCGGCTGACGGACGCGGAAATCGCACGGTCGTCGCCGGAAGAGCTGCGGGATCTACCGAAGGACTTCTGGGATGAGGCTGTGCCGGTGTTGCCCGCCGCAAAGATCCCGATCTCCTTGCGGGTGGATGCCGACGTGCTCGAGTTCTTCCGCGAGACGGGGCCGCGGTACCAGTCGCGCATGAACGCGGTGCTGCGCTCGTACATGGAACGAACCGCCACATCCGCGCCGAAGCGGTCCAGGAAGCGCGGGATCGCCTGGNNGCCGTTGCAGCTGACGAACGCACAGACCATTATCATCGCGTCTTCACCTCCGTCAGATGCGTTCGCAGCTGAGCGGTAGCAGGTCAACCAGACTGGATAACCAAGGAGATGCCGAGTGAGTGATGACCGCGAAGCCGCGTCGCAGGCCTTGCCGCCGCGCGCCCAGTTAATCCAGATGGGACGGCCTCGTGGATCTCAGCGGTCGTGTACGCGGCAGCTAGACTGAGCATCGCCGATCACTTGGCGGCCGGCCCACGAAGCGCTGTCGAATTAGCCGACACGACGGACGCGGACTCGAGATTGGATGCTGAAGTGCGCGTCATTGTTATCCGTGCGACGTGGGAATCTGGCAGCAACGCTGATGAGACGCGAACGCATTCTTCTATTCTACGCCGACTGTGTCGACGCAGAGATCTTCGCCGGACTATTCGAATTGAATTACCGACAATTGCGATCCGCGATGAACCTCTTGGGCGCGGGATGATTTCGGACTCCTATAAACGCCGCGCGATGTGAGATCGTCGAGTGTCGTTGGCGAGCCGACATAGGTATCGCTTTCGCGCTCGGAAGTAGGCGACCGATAGGCGGCCTCCGGTGCGTATCGATCAGCATCCAATTGGGTTCTGATGA
>PLMM01000400.1 GCA_003142495.1 Gemmatimonadota bacterium
CTCTGGCTGGCGCAATTTCTCGAGGCGGGGTGGCGCGACGAGATCACGCTCATCTACCTGGCGTGGGCGGCGATCATGATCGTGAGCTGGCTCTGGCGGCCGCCGACGGCGCCGGGGATCTTTTGGAGACTCGTTCGCGGCAGGCCGCTCACGAGCGCGCCCTCATAGCAAGGGTGCGCGCAAGAAAAACGAGCCTCGCCGCATGGGCGAGGCTCGCGAAGAGAAAGGAACGAAGAGGATTTTTGAAGCCCCGTCGAATGTCTGAGGTCCTCACCACACTGTCCGCCTTCCCCGCACTGGGGCATGACGTGAATGTAGATTATCGAACCCACCCGAGAGACTTGTTGGCTCAAAAATTAAGTCTCTTCGCCCCCGATCTGTTGTAAAGTTATTGGGACGCAAACATCGAGTCAATCAGATGAACACACCGCAATGGCAACGTCTGCTCTACGTACTTGCATATCCGCTGTCCGCGCTCATGCTCGTGGTCTGGGCGGTCGTGACCTTCGCCTACGACGGGCCAGGATGGATCCACTTTTTTCTCTCGCTCGGAGTGTTCCTGTTGATCTGGAGAATCGTCGCCGGCGGAACGCAGGACTCGTGGCGCAAGTATCTCTCTGGACGTTAGCGGTACGCGCGAGGTAACTGAACCGCCAGCATGACGGAGATTACGGCGATGCGCTGGGCATCGCGGGCTTCGCGTTGGCGCAGGCGGTGCACGCGTGGGCATTCGTGCGCGAGGGCGCGCACCGGCTCGTCGACAGCGACAAGGCGGCCGACATCATCACCGTCGACTTCTGCCAGCATCATCGATGGCGGCAAGTTGCTCGACCCTACGGAAGGCGCGTTGATGGTCGATCGTGTTCGACAGGGCATTTCGGATCATCCGGAAGCCGAGCGCCTCTGGCGCTACTGGGAGTGAGCGCGCCGGCACGATTCAATTCGAGTGACGTGCTCGTTACCCCACGGGTCTCTCGGGTGTAGTCATCCTCCATCCGAGGCTCCTTCCATGCGCCTGGTCACCGGATCGTTGTTCGCACTGCTGCTTGCTGTCGGCGCAACTGCGTGCGGCGACAGCTCGCTCACGGACAGCCAATCCGTCGCCAGCCAACTCGTGGGCACATGGTCCGTGCCCTTCGACCTTCCCGGAGAGTCGCTCATCATGAGTCTCGCCAGCAGCGACACGGTCGTGACCGGCACGGGGACGTACACCTTCGAGGCCGGACATTCGGGGACGACGACGGTCGCAGGGGTCGTCTCCGACACGACGATCAATTTCGATGTCACGTTCGACTTCGGGCAGGTGATGCATTTCCGGGGCGGGCTCACCGGGCGGACTAAACTGCTCGGAATCTGGTACGCAACGCCGGTGGGTGATCCCGTGAACATCGAGTTCGACAAGGTGCGGTAGCTGCGGTCGACGCGGCACCGCTGACACGAGCCTCTTGCGCTGCGCGAGGAGTAAATGAGGAACGGCCAGCGTTCCTTCACGGCCCCTTCTCGCAATCAGGTGCCGCCGTGCGAAGATCCCAGGCTAATGAACAGCACGGCGAGAGCGGCAGCACCGAAGGCGCCGATCACCACAAGCGAGTTACCCTTGGAGAAGCCGTGGCTCGTGACCTGCGCAACACTGTCGGTCGACACCTTCAACGGCCCGACAGTGCCGCTTGCGAAGAGCGTGTCGTGCGCAATACGGGCACCGGGACGTGAAAACGTAATCTCCGTGCCGGAGCGAGTCGTAATGCCAGTCAAGCTATCCAACGAAGCGTTAGGATCGAAACGCTGGTGGTGGGTCGAATAACAACCTGCGCTCGACAGCGACAGCAGTAGCGTGACAGTCGTTAAGCGACAGAAGTAAGGAGACGAACGGGCCACATGGCCTCCAAGCGGAATTGAACGGCCGCTCCATCACGCGAATCGCTAACAGTAACGCGCGCCCGTTGATCAGAGTCGCCTCAAATCTCCCAGTTGCTCCACAGCAGCCCCGTCTTCGTCTTCCCCTCCGGATATCGCGCGAGCGCCATCCGCAAATCTGTCCACCGCACGCGGNNTCCCTCCGCGCCTCGCGAAATCCGCCAGCGTCCCCACCGCGCTCGCGAGATCGGCCTGCTTCGCCAGCACGAACTTGAGCACGCGCGTCTCCTCCCTCGCGCGCCCCTCCACCAGCGGAACCGTGTGACAGAGCGCGAAGCCGGTGATCTTCCCTCCCTGACGAAAAAGAATCGTCTCGCCGAGTCCTAGCGCGTCGGTGATCTCGATCTCGCGCGTGAAGTCGCACGCCGGCAGCACGCTCTGCGACAGCGCGGCGCACTCCGCCAGCACCGCACTCTTGTCGCTCGCACTCAGCCGCCCGAACACGCTCGGCATCTCGCTCGACGAAACCACGGATGAAAANNACCGCCGCATCGATCGTCACCGTCACCGTCAATCGCCCCGGCGCGAAGCCGAGCGACGAATAGAATCCGATGTTGTCCATCGTGCGCGGCATCGTCTCGAGCCCGATCGTCAGCGCCTTCGCCGCCGTGAGCCAGTCGATGCCGCTGCGCACGACCTCCTTGCCGAGCCCCGCGCCCTGCGCATCCGGGCGCACCGCGAGCGGTCCCATCCACCCCTCGCGCCCGGAACAGTGCACGATGTTGAACGCCGCGATTTCCTCGCGCTCGTCGCGCCAGATGAGCGCGCCGCCATTCGCGTCCTCGATCGCGTAGCGCCAGATCGTCGGATTCAGAAACGGCACGCGCACGCCCACGAGCCCATCGCGACGATAGCGCTCCGTGAACGCCTCGCTGAACACGTGGTTCAGCGCCGCGTGATCATCCGGCGTCGCCGCGTACGGCCCGTCGGGGCGCGGGGCGCGCCACGGCCTCGCGATCGCCATCAGTCCGCGGCCCCCGCCTCTTCGAAGAACGGCGGCATCATCTCACTGTTGTCAGGTAAGAGTGGCTCGTCCGGCGCGCCATCGTGTTGCACCACGGTCGAAGATCCCTGCTCCGGATCGTAGCGCACCGTGATCACGTGGTCCACCATCTCGCG
>PLMM01000237.1:0-231 GCA_003142495.1 Gemmatimonadota bacterium
CCAAGATCGTGATCGACAGCATCTTCTACGATGAGGCTGCGGCGCCGCACATCCCGCGCACGATCTGGTATCGGTTGCGCAATGATCCCAATTGCGGCTTCATCTCGTTCGCAGACGGCATTCCGAAGAACTGACTGTGCACGACCTGAGGACGCTGCGGGACAATCTGGAGTCGTTGCGCGAGGGGATGCGGCGGCGCCTGCAGCTCGACGCGCTCGCGCCGCGCATTGA
>PLMM01000237.1:310-2975 GCA_003142495.1 Gemmatimonadota bacterium
AGGAGAATGCGGACGCGCTGATTGCGCAGACGCGCGCGCTCGGCGACGAGATCTCCGCACTCGAGCTCGAGCTCGCCGGCGTCGAGAGTGAGCTCTTCGACATCCTCATGCAGCTGCCGAACATTCCCCTCGCCGACGTTCCCGATGGCGGCGAGGAGAGCAATCGTATCGTGCGCGCGTGGGGCGAGCCGCGCGACTCCGCGGGTGTGCGTCCGCACTGGGAGATCGGCGAGCAGCTCGGCATTCTCGATCTCGCGGCGGGCTCGAAGATCTCGGGGTCCGGATTCATCGTGCTCAAGCGTGGCGGCGCGAAGCTCGTGCGCGCGCTCATGTCGTTCATGCTCGACCTGCACACTCGCGAACATGGCTACGACGAGATGAGCGTGCCCTTTCTCGTCACTCGCGAGACGATGACCGGAACGGGGCAGCTGCCGAAGTTCGAGGACGATGCGTATCGCACCGACGACGATCTCTTTCTGATCCCGACCGCCGAAGTGCCGGTGACCAATCTCCTTCGCGGCGAGATTCTCGAGGCGAGCACGCTTCCGCGCGCGCTGACCGCATACACGCCGTGCTTCCGTCGCGAGGCTGGCGCGGCGGGGAAGGACACGCGCGGCATGATCCGCGTCCACCAATTCGACAAGGTGGAGCTCGTGCGCTTTACCACACCCGAGCGTTCGGCACAGGAGCTCGAGACGTTGACATCCCACGCCGAGCGAGTGCTGCAGCTGCTCGAGCTTCCGTATCGCGTGCTGCTGCTCGCGGCAGGCGACATGGGCTTCTCGTCGGCGAAGACGTACGACCTCGAGCTGTGGGCGCCCGGCGTGGGGAAGTGGCTCGAGGTGTCGTCGTGCAGCTCGTTCGGCGACTTCCAGGCGCGGCGCGCGAACATCCGCTATCGGCCCGCACCCGGTGAGAAGCCACGCTTCGTGCACACGCTCAACGGTTCGGCGCTCGCGTTCCCGCGCACGATCATCGCCATCCTGGAGCACTATCAAAATCCGGATGGCACCGTCACGATACCGGACGCGCTCCGCCCGTATTTCGGCGGCGATCTCCTCTCGTAGCCAATGCGCGGACGCGCGCCGGTCATCATCCTCGGGATGCTCCTCGCGCTCCTGCTTGGCGCGTACATCCTCTTTTCGCGGCGCGTGGTGCTCGAGTTGCGCCGCGACGCCGGCCGCTCGGGCCAGATGTACGCGCGCGTGTATCGGGCACTCGCGGATCCGCGCCCGGACGCGGGCAACGACGCGCTGCTCGATCTCGCGCGCAGCATCGACGCGCTCGGAGTGCCCGTGATCGTGACGGACAGCAAGGGCGTGCCGACGGCCGCGGCGAATCTTCCGTTCCAGGCGGCGATCGGCGATCCGAAGGTGCGCGAGTACATCCCGTATCTCGATCGGCTCAACCCGCCGGTGATCGAGCGCAACATCGGGATGGTGCACTTCGGCGACAGCCAGCTGATCACGAGCCTGCGCTTCATCCCTGTGGTGCTGGCGTCGCTGCTCGCCTTTGTCTTTCTCGCTGGGCTGTACACGCTGCGCACGCGCAATCGCGCGGATCGCGAGCGCGTGTGGGCGGGAATGGCCCGCGAGTCCGCGCACCAGCTGGCGACACCGCTTTCCAGCCTGAGCGGATGGATCGAGCTGCTGCGCGATCAGGCCGAGGGCACGCTGTCGTCGTCGGCGATCGCGCACATGGAGGCGGATCTCGAGCGGCTGCAGCGCGTGTCGCATCGCTTCGAGCGCATTGGCCGGCCGCCGCGCCGGGACATCGTCGACCTCGGCGCGCTCGTCGTGCGCGTGGGCAACTACTTCCAGGCGCGCGTGCCGACGCTCGCGCATCGCGTCACGATCGTCGCGTCCGGCGGCAACGAGCCGATCACGATCGAGGGCGACGAGGTGCTGCTCGAGTGGGCGCTCGAGGTGCTCGTCAAGAATGGGCTCGACGCGCTGGCCGGTCGCGGCGGGCGCATGTACATCACGACGAAGCGCCTCGATCCCGATCGCGTGCGCCTTCGCGTCGCCGACGATGGCCCCGGCATTCCGCGCGAGATGCGCGCACGCATTTTCGAGGCGGGCTTCTCGACGAAGGAGTCGGGGTGGGGGATCGGACTCTCGCTCGCGAAGCGGATAGCCGAGGAGAATCATCGTGGCCGTCTGATTCTCACGCCGTCCGAGAAAGGGGCGACCTTCGACATTATACTTCAGGGATGACGAGCCCACCGATCACCGATGTGTCCGAAGATGCACTCGCGAAGCTGAATTCAGCGCAGCGCGAGGCCGTGCTGCACTTCGAGGGGCCGATTCTGGTGCTCGCGGGCGCGGGGTCGGGAAAGACGCGGGTGCTCACGACGCGTATCGCGCGGCTGATCGAGCATCACGAGGTGAAGCCGTCGCAGATTCTCGCGGTGACGTTCACGAACAAGGCCGCCGGCGANNGGATGTGGGTGGGCACCTTCCACGCGATCGGCGCGCGCATGCTCCGGCGCGAGGCGCAGCTGGTGGGCCGCACGACGGGCTTCACGATCTATGATGAGGACGACTCGCTCGCCGTCGTGCGCCGCATCATGGAGCGGCTCAAGATCTCGCCAAAGGAGTGGACGCCCAAGGCATTGCGCAGTGCGATCTCCGGCGCGAAGAATGCGCTCGTGACGCCCGAGGAG
>PLMM01000185.1 GCA_003142495.1 Gemmatimonadota bacterium
AGCTCGGCCCGGATGCTGCCAATGAGGTGAGGAAACGCGCGATTGGCGTGCGCGCCGCGGGTGGCGTGCGCTCCGATGCAGGGCGGCGCGCCGTCGCCTCGTTTGATCTGGAGCTCAGAGATGCTCGTAATTCAAGGAATCCCGGTACAACAGCGGACATAACGGCCGCATCGGTGCTCGTCGTGCTTCTGAACGGTGGATGGAGCGGAGGATTGGAACGGTGAGCAAGGAAAATGCGTTTCGAGTATCAGTCACCAAAGACTACCTGGTTTTCGCGGCAGCCCACTTCATCACGTTTGCGGGGCACCGGTGCGAATCGCTCCACGGCCATAACTACCGGGTGGGGGTGACACTCGAAGGCGACATCGATGAAGAAAGTTGGTATGTCGTCGATTTTTCGTTCGTGAAGAAGCTCATGAAGCGGCTCTGCGACGAGATCGATCACAAGGTGTTGCTGCCGCTCCAGAATCCGAAGTTGCAGGTGCAAACCGAATCAGATCGCGTGCTGGTTGCGTACGAAGACAAGCCGCGATACGTATTCCCACTCTCCGACTGTGCGCTGCTCGCGATACCGAATACCACGGTCGAAATGTTGGCGCAGTATCTCGCTGGAAAGGCACGCGCAGAACTGGGTGGGAATCAGTTTGCGAAGCTCGCGTTGATCGAGATCGAGGTCGAGGAAAACTTCGGCCAATCCGCATTTTATCGAGAACGACTGCGCTAGAACTCTCTACACGACCTCTCGAGGGGATCACATGTTCGTTTCACTTCTGCTTGCAACGACACTCCTGGCTCCGGTGAGCACGCCACGGAAGACGGTCGTCGAGCCGCAGATTACGATAGCGGTGGACTCGGCGCGCAGCGAAGTAGTCATCACGGCCGGCCCGTACGACCTTCCCAACATGCCCGCCGACATGGCCGAGATGCACATGGGAACACCGCAGGTGCTCCGCTTCGACTGGCCCATCGACGGCGGACTGCGCGGATTCAACCTTTCGATGCAAACCGAAAGCGGACAGCCGCTGCCAAAGTCCGTCATTCACCATCTGATCGCGGTGAATTTCGATCGCCGTCAGATCGTGTACCAAATGGTCGAGCGCCTGTTCGGATGGGGCAAGGAAACCGATCCGGTGCTCCTCCCCGCCGGCGTCGGCGTGCCGCTTGCAAAAGGCCAGCACCTCGGCGTCTACGCGATGTGGCACAACGATTCGGGACGCGACATCCACAACGCGTATCTGAAAATGACGCTCGCGTACATTCCCAAGGCGCGCCTGCAGAATCCGGTGCTGCCGATGTACGTCGACGTCAACAATCACATCGGCGGCGTCACCACCTTCGATGTACCGCCCGGCAAGTCAACTCGCAGCTACGAGTTCACCTTCCCGCTGAGTGGCCGGCTCATCGGCATCGGTGGGCATCTGCACGACTACGGCGTCGCCGTCCGCTTCGAGGACGCCGCCACCGGCAAGGTGCTCGTGCGCCTCAAGTCCGATCGCGACGACAAGGGCGAGATCTCGAAGGTCGGCCGCTTCATCTGGGGCTTCCACGAAGAGGCGCTTCCCATCGAGGCGAATCACCTCTATCGCGTCGTCGCCGAGTACGACAACCCAACGGGGAAAAACATTCCTGGGGGCGGCATGGGGCACATCAACGGCGTGTTCAGCCCCAACGATATGTCCGAATGGCCCGTGCTCGATATGGCGAACGCCGACATCAAACGCGACATCGAGACGCTACCGTCGTACACTGAGATGCGCGCGTCGCGCAGCTCGAAGCGCGAGTCGCACGTCAGCGGCGGCGATGTCGACATGAAGACGATGCAGATGGACAAGTCACACGGGGACACCACCTCGGCGTCATCGATGTCGTCGATGCCGGGCATGTCCCGCATGCAGCAGCGCGGGGACAGCACGCACCACTAGGCGATCACGCCCAGTCGCCACCGATCATTCCTCGATGCACGGCCGTCGCCACCAGGGCGCCATTCGCCCCGGCGGCGGCGAGCCGATCGAGATCCTCGCGATCGCGCACACCACCGCCCGCGATGAGATCCACCCCAGGAAGCGCCGCACGCATCTCCCGCATCATCACGTCATCCGCACCGTCTGGATTCCCGACGCGCGAGAGATCGAGCACGATCACCGCCTCCACTCCCGCATCCACCGCCCTGCGCGCCAGTTCGCGCGGAGTCATCGCGCGCAACGCCTCCGCGTGCGCCAGCGGCATGCCGCTCCGCAGATCGAGACTGAACACCGCGCGGTCCGCGCCGAGCCGCCGCACGATCGCCCGAAGAATCTCGAAGCTCGGCAGCGTCTCGAGCCCCACCACCACGCGATCCGCCCCGACGTCGATCAGCGAGCACGCGTCACCCTCCGTGCGCACCCCCGCATCGATCCAGCATCGCGAGACCCGCGCGAGCCGCTGGTGCATCACGTACTGCACCGCCCCACCACCGATCGCGTCGAGATCGGCAACGTACATCTCACTCGTCCGCAGCACCGACACGTACGCCTGCGCCAGCGCCAGCGCGTCGCCCTGCGCCGGCGTGATCGCCGATGCGACAGGCTCGTAGCGCGCTCGATCGCCCCCCCGTCCGTGCACTGCCTCTCCCGCACGGAGATCAATTACCGGTATTATGCGCATCGACCGAATCTCGCGAGACACACGAGCACATGACCGTAATCGGCTGGGACATCGGCGGCGTGAACACCAAGGCCGCGCGCGTGGCGAACGACGCGGCGCTCGCCGCGCGCAACGAGCCGTTCGAGATCCAGCACGCACCCTCGACGCTCGCCGCCCGACTCGAAGGCATCGCCGCCGCGCTCGGCGCCGATGGATCCGAGACGCACGCCATCACCATGACCGCCGAGCTCTCGCAATTCTTTCGCACGAAGCGCGACGGCGTTGCCTATGTACTCGATGCCGTGGAGCACGCCTTCCCGCGCGCACGGATCGTCGTCTACACGGTCGACGGCCGCTTCCTCGATCTCCGCGAAGCCCGCAAGACGCCCCTCCTCGTCGCCGCCTCGAACTGGGCCGCCACCGCGGGGCTCGTCGCCACCCTCGCGAGCAACGCGATCCTCATCGACGTCGGCACCACCACCACCGACATTATCCCGATCGTGGCGAAGCGCGTCGCCGCGATCGGCCACTCCGATCCCGAGCGGCTCCTCTCCGGCGAGCTCCTCTACCTCGGCGCCGTGCGCACGCCGGTCGAAGCGATCGCCCATCGCGTGCCGCTGCACGATGGCCTCGCCGGAGTTTCCGCCGAGTCGTTCGCGCTCGCGGGCGACATCCACGTCTGGCGCGGCGATCTCCCGCCCGAGGGTTACACCGCGCCCACGCCGGACGGTCGCCCCACCACACGTGACTTCGCCAGCGAGCGGATCGCGCGCATCGTCTGCGCAGATCGCGAGCTGCTCCACGATTCCGACATCGATCGCATCGCCGCCTTCGTCGCCGATACGATGATCGCGCGCATCGCCGCATCCATAGCGCGTGTGCGCGAACGTCATCCGCACCTCGCCGTCGCCGTCATCGCGGGGCACGGCGCCTTCCTCGCGCGCGCCGCCGCGCGCCGCGCCGGCCTCCGAATAGCGAGCGACGATCTCATCTCCGCCGGAGCACCGCGCGCCGCCGGCGCCGAGACGGCCTTCGCCGTTGCGCGGCTGCTCGAGCGCTGGCTCGCGGCCCGCCCATGATCGACGCCGTCGTGAAGGTCGGCGGCGCGCTCCTCGACACGAGCGACGCGCTCGAGCGCACCATCTCCGCACTCGAGCTGCTCGCGCAGCATCGCACGATCCTGATAGTCCCCGGCGGCGGCCCCTTCGCCGATGCCGTACGCTCCGTGAGCGAGCAGCACCCACTCTCCGATGACGACGCGCACTGGATGGCGATCCTTGGCATGGACCAGTTCGCGATCCTCCTCGCGTCGCGCATCCGCAACGCGGAGCTCGTGCATCGCCGCGGCGAGGTCGCGCGCGCACACGCGCGAGGAAAGATTCCCGTGCTCGCGCCCTTCCACTGGCTCCGCGAGGCCGATCCACTCCCACACTCGTGGGACGTCACCAGCGATAGCATCGCAGCGTGGATCGCGGCCGAAGTCGGCGCGCGGCAGCTGATTCTCATCAAGCCCGATGCGCATGATGCCCTCACCGCCCTCGACCGTTACTTCGATCGTGCCCGTCCACCCTCGTTGAAATACTCGATCCTGACCCCGGCGATGCTCACCGGAAGCTGGTTTCCCGAGTGATCTCTCGTGCAATCGCGTGCGTGTCTCCGCGATGCACGCGCAGCAGATCACGCCCAGTCACCAGCTCCCGCACGCGGCTTTCACGCACACGGCCCTCGCGCCCGTGCTCGCACGCCGCGCCCCGCACGCCGACGATCTCGGCGCCCGCCTCGTAGGCGAACGCCAGATCATCGACGGTGATCCGCCCCGCGAGCGCCACCATCAGCGACCGCGCACGCGCCTCGCGCACGAGCGAGCCCAGCGCCGCGCGACCGAGGCAGCGGAACAGACCCGCGCCATCCTTCCGCACCGTATCCACCAGCACGCCCATCGCCCCCTCGGCCGCCGCCGCCGCAAGCACCGTCGACGGAGCCGCGCCGCCCACCTCATCCCAATCCGCGTACGCCACCGCGACCACCGCGCACGGCGACGAGGGGAGCAGCGCGCCGTCCATCACGCGCGCCAGCCGCTCACGCACCGCTCCGATCTCTCGCACATCCGCGAAGCCGACCTTCACGAACATCGCGCCCGCCTCGGCCGCCGTCCGCGCCGCGCTCGCCAGTGAGCCCGCGTCCCCTGCGTCGCCGAGCGCCGCACTCACCGGCCGCATTCCGTTCACGGCCTCGATGATCTCGCGCAACTCTTCGATGCTCACGGGCCCGAGTGCGCCGAGCGCAGGCTCCTTCGCATCGATGATCTCCGCCCCACCCGCCAACGCGGCCCGCGCCTCCTCCGCATTGCGCACACTCACCAGCAGACGCATGTACTCCCCCTTGTTCCGTCCATGCATCCCGCGCTTATTAGTGCTGAGTCGCCGGTAATCTTGCATCATTTTCGGGAGCGCCACCAGTTGCCCGACGCAGTGTTTCCTCTCGCCGGCAAAGTCGCGCTCGTGACCGGTGCATCCACGGGAATCGGACGCGCGATCGCGCTCGCCCTCGCGCACGCCGGTGCGGATGTCGCCATCACCTTCCGCACCGGCCGTCGCGAGGCCAGCGATGTCGCCAGAGAGATCGAACTCGCCGGCCGCCAGTCCGCCGTCTTTCAGCTCGAGCTCGCCGACCCCGCCTCGATATCTGCACTCGTGCGCAACCTCACGGATCAGTTCGGGCGCGTCGATGTATGGATCAACAGCGCCGGCGCCGACATCCTCACGGGCGACGATGCGAAGAAATCACGCCTCGAAAAGCTCGATCAGCTGCTCATGGTAGATTTGCGAGGGACCATCCTCGCATCGTGGGAAGCCGCGCGGATCATGCAGGAGCAACCCGACGGTGGCGTAATCATCAACATGAGCTGGGATCACGTCCTCTTCGGCTTCGAGGGCACGAACCCGCAGATGTTTTCGGCGGTGAAGGGAGGGATCCTGAGCTTCAGCAAGTCGCTCGCGCGCTCCGTCGCGCCCAGGGTACGCGTGAACATCCTCGCGCCCGGCTGGATCGAGACGGAGTTCGCCGCGACGACGATGGATCCCGCATATCACCAACGCGTCGTCGAGTCGACACCGCTCAAGCGCTGGGGCACACCCGATGATGTCGCGCGCGCTGCCGTCTTTCTCGCCTCGTCGGACTCCGCCTTCCTGACCGGGCAGATGCTGATGATTGGCGGCGGCGTGGTAATGTGAAGCACTACTCGTGAGGAGTCGAACATGATGGTCAGAAAGGATCCGACGTACACCGAAGAGCAGATCGCCGAGCAGCTGAAGGAGCTCCCCGGATGGTATTACGAGGACAAGTGGATTCGCCGCCAGTACAAAACGGATGGCTGGCCGACCACGCTCATGCTCGTCAATACCATCGCGTACTTTGCCGAGGCTGCGTATCACCATCCCGATCTCACCGTGACGTGGGCGAAGGTCGGCGTCAAGCTGCAGACACACTCCGCCGGCGGCATCACCGACAAGGACTTCGAGCTCGCACGCAAGCTCGAAAACGCGGTGCTCTGGCGCCCCGAGAGCGGGCGCACTACCGGCCTCGAGGGAACGCCGAACAAGTTCGTTCGGGGCGGCGATCCGAAGTAAGTGACTGCAGTCCGAGCGCCGTCGCGCGTCCTCTTCGTCACGGGAAAGCTCGCCGAGCCGGCGCTGCGCAGCACGCTCGCGTCGATGAAGGCGCCGTTCGCGGCGGAGGTTGCGATGTTGCCGATCACCGTCGCAGCGCTCATGACCACCGAGTGGATCGCGAAGCACCTCGAGATTCCGGACGGCACCGATCTGGTGCTGATTCCGGGGCTCTGCGAAGGCGCCACCGAGTCGATCTCCGATCGCTTCACCGTGCGCGTCGAGAAGGGCCCCAGAGATCTGCGCGAGATCCCCGAATACTTCGGACAGGCCGCCGCCCGCGAGGACTACGGCGCGTGGGACATCGAGATCATCGCCGAGATCAACAACGCGCCGAGGCTGTCGCGCGAGGAGATCATGCGCGAAGCGCTCCGCTTCCGCGACTCGGGCGCCGACTACGTAGACATCGGCTGCACCCCCGGCCGTGCCTTCCCCGCGCTTGGGCCAGTCGTGCGCGAGCTCGTGGCGGCAGGGATCAAGGTCAGCATCGACACCTTCAACTCCGATGAGATCCGCACGGCGGTCGATGCCGGCGCGACACTCGTGCTCAGCATCAACGGGAGCAATCTCGATGTCGCGCGTGAGCTCGCGGGGCGCGGCGTGCGCGTCGTCGCGCTCCCGGACTTTGGCGCGCCACTCGAGACGATCGAGCCGACACTCGAGCTCCTGACCGAGTTGAAAATCCCCTTTTTGATCGACCCGATCATCGAGCCGATCGGCTTCGGCTTCATGGCATCGCTCGAGCGTTACGCCGTGTCGCGGCGGCGTTGGCCGAACGCCGAGATGATGATGGGCGTCGGCAACATCACCGAGCTCACGGCGGCGGACTCCACCGGCATCAACGCGATCCTCATCGCCATCTGCCAGGAGCTCGGCGTTCGCGCCGTGCTCACCACGGAGGTGATTCCGTGGGCGCACGGCTCCGTGCGCGAGATCGACGTCGCTCGGCGGCTGATGCACCACGCCGTAACGAAGAAGCTCCCGCCCAAGCGCGTCGACGATCGCCTCGTGACGATCAAGGATCCGAAGATCCTCGAGTATGGCGAGGCCGAGCTGCGCGAGCTGCAGAGCCGGATCACCGATCCGAACTTCCGCATCTTCACGGATCGAAGCACGATCACGGTGCTCAATCGCGAGCTCTTCGTGCGCGGCACGGACATCCAGGAGATCTTCGCGCAGCTCGGCGTCGACGAGCCGACGCACGCGTTCTATCTGGGGAAGGAGCTCGCCAAGGCGAAGCTCGCCATCACGCTCGGCAAGACGTACCGGCAGGAGGGCTCGCTCTCGTGGGGCTATCTCACGCCCCCCGACGACGTGAAGTCCGAGCACGTGAAGCTCACGCAGCGCTCGCGCCGCGCGGCGCCCAGGGGCGATCCCTCCTCCGCATGAGCGCGCCACTCGTCCAGGAGCTGATCCCCGTTCCGGATCCGGTCGAATGCTGCGCGCGCCTCCGAGGGCTCCCCTATCTCCTCTTCCTCGACAGCGCGCGCGATCCCGGGCGCCTCGGCCGGTACTCTTTTCTCGCCGCCGACCCCGCGATCGTGGTGCACGGCAAGGGCGCGCGCGCGGCGGTGCTCGACACGCGCACGGGCACCGAGTCTCCGCTCACAACGCACGCACTCGCGGGCGTACGCGCCCTTCTCGCGCCGCATCTCACGGAGCCGATCCCCGATCTCCCTCCATTTCAGGGCGGCGCCGCGGGCTATCTCGCGTACGATTGGGGCGCGGTGCTCGAGCGCCTCCCCTCACCGCGCTACGATGACCTCGCGATCCCCGACGTCATTTTCCCGATCTACGATTGGGTGATCGCGTGGGATCACCTCGAGCATCGCGCGTGGCTCATTTCAACGGGGCTTCCGGAAACTGGTGCGGAGAAATCTCAGCGCTGTGAGAATCGCCTCAGAGAGGTTTTGAAGCGACTGGCTTCGTACTCTCTTAGTACTGAGATATTATCGGCACTTTCGTCGACGCCCACGCACGCGCACCCCCTCGAGCCCGCCCCCTCATATCCCGTCTCCGATACCGAGCTCCCCGCGTCCCTCGACCTCCGCTCCTCGTTCACCCATCGCGGTTATCTCGACGCGCTCACCACTGTCCGCGAGTACATCGTAGCCGGCGACATCTTCCAGGCGAATCTCTCCCAGCGCTTCGAGGCCCCGCTCACCGAATCACCATGGGCGCTTTACCAGCGCCTCCGCGCGATCAACCCCGCCCCCTTCGCCGCCTTCCTCGACTTCGGCGCCGTCACCGTAGCCAGCGCGTCGCCCGAGCGCTTCCTCAGCCTCGACGCCGCTCGCCAGATCGAGGCGCGACCGATCAAGGGCACCCGCCCCCGCGGCGTCTACCCCGCCCACGACGCCGCACTCGGCCGCGCCCTCCAGGAGAGCATCAAGGATCGCGCGGAGAACCTCATGATCGTCGACCTCATGCGCAACGACCTCTCCCGCGTGTCGCTCCCCGGCAGCGTCCGCGTCCCCGAGCTCTTCGCCCTCGAGCGCTACGCCACCGTCCACCATCTCGTCTCGACAGTCACCGGCTCCCTCGAGCCCGATCGCGACGCCGTCGACCTCCTCTGCGCCACCTTCCCCGGCGGCTCGATCACCGGTGCCCCCAAGGTGCGCGCAATGGAGATCATAGCCGAGCTCGAGCCGTCGCGGCGCGGAGTCTACTGTGGCTCGATAGGCTACATCTCCGTCACCGGCGTCATGGACACCAGCATCGTCATCCGCACTTATCAGGCTGTCCATGGACGCGTATACTTTTCGGCAGGCGGCGGGATCGTCGCCGACTCCGATCCCGAGCAGGAATACCGCGAGACCTTCGACAAGGCTCGCGCGCTCATCCGGGCCCTCACGGCGTGATTCTCCTTCTCGACAACTACGACTCCTTCGTCTACAACCTCTCGCGCTACGTGCGCGAGCTCGGCGAGCATCCCGTTGTCGTCAGAAACGACAAGATCTCGCTCGCCGAGATCCGTGCGCTCGCGCCCACACATATCATCGTCTCGCCCGGTCCATGCTCGCCTACCGAGGCCGGCATCTCCGTAAGCGCCATCCGCGAATTCGGCGCGGCCATCCCCATCCTCGGCGTCTGCCTCGGCCACCAGGCGATCGGCACCGCGTACGGCGCCGAGATCGTGCGCGCCCGCAAGCCGATGCACGGGAAGACGTCGCGCATCCATCATGATGGCAGCGGTCTCTTCACGGGCGTTCCCTCGCCCTTCACCGCCGCGCGCTACCACTCGCTCGTCATCGCTCCCGATTCGCTTCCGCCCTCGCTGCGAGTCACCGCGACGTCGGAAGACGGCGAGATCATGGCCGTCGCACACCGCACCGATCCCGTCGTCGGCGTGCAATTCCATCCGGAGTCCGCACTCACCGAGCATGGCTACTGGTTGATCGATCGCTTCCTGCACGGCAATCGCGCGAGCGAGTCGCCGTTGCCCGATCGTGCGGACCTCGCCTTCGCGCCGCCGGAGTCGCACGAGTCGACGGTACCGCCCGTGGAGCTCGTCCGGTGATCTTCTGGCTGAATGGCGTCGAGCGCTCCGTCGACGAGCCGCAACTCTCGCCGCTCGACCGCGGCTTCACGCTCGCCGATGGTCTCTTCGAAACGATGCGCGCGAGCAACGGCGTGATCTTTCGCCTCGACGCACATCTCGATCGCCTCTGCACTGGCGCCCGCGTGCTCGGCATCCCGATCCCGCCAACGCTGCGCGATCACGTCGCCTCGTCCGCGCGCGCGGCGTTCGCAGCCGGCTACGTGCACGCGAGCGTTCGCCTCACCGTCACGCGCGGGCCAGCACCACCGGGGCTCGCACCTCCACCGCACCCCGCGCCAACGATCGCGCTCGCCTTCTCACCGCTGTCACCACCGGAAACGCCGCGCCCGATCGTCGCCGCGATGGCGAGTACGCGCCGCAACGAGTACGCGCTCACCGCGGGGATCAAGACACTCTCATACACCGAGTCCGTTCTCGCACTCGCGCAGGCGAAGGCCGCCGGCGCCGACGATGCGATCTTTCTCGACACCGCAGGGCACGTCTCCGAAGCGACCGCGAGCAATCTCTTTGCCCTCATCGACGACACGCTCGTCACGCCGGCGCTGAGCTGTGGCGTGCTTCCGGGCATCACGCGCGCGGTGGTGCTCGAGCTCGCACCAACGCTCGGCATCGACACGAGCGAGCGCGAGCTCGACGAGCCCGAGCTCGCACTCGCGACCGAGCTTTTCCTCACGAGCTCCATCCGCGAGATCGCACCGCTCGTCCGCATCGAGACCACCGCCATCGGCTCCGGCCGCTGCGGCCCCATCACGCAGAAGCTCATCGACGCATACGCCGCGCTCGTGCGCGACGAGTGCAAGCCATGATCGTCGAGGCGATCATCACGACCATGGACGAAGCCGGCGTCGTGAACTTCGCGCCGATGGGCGTAGAATGGAGCGACGATCGCATCGTGGTGAAGCCCTTCCTCGAGACGACGACCTTCTGCAATCTGCGCGACACCGGTGCCGCCGTCGTCAACCTCACCGACGACATCATGCTCTTCGCACGCGCCGCGATCTCGAGCCCGCAATATCCGGCGTTCCCGGCCGTGCGCGTGCGCGGCGTGGTGCTCGAGGCCGCGTGTTCGTGGCGCGAGCTCGAGGTCCGCCACATCGACGCGACGCCACCACGCTCGCGCATCGACACGGCAGTCGTGCACACCGGCGCGCGCCGCGAGTTCATCGGCTTCAACCGCGCGCGCAACGCCGTGCTCGAGACCGCGATCGTCGCCACACGCACGCACCTCATCTCGGCGGCCGAGATCCGCGCGGATGTCGCGCGCCTCCAGATCATCGTCGACAAAACCGCCGGCCCGCGCGAGCACGAGGCGATGTTGCTGCTCACCGATCACATCGAGAACAAGCTCGCCGCACTCGCGACTGTACAGGGCACCGGTGGCTGACGGAATAGTCCGCATCGAGGCACCTGCGCGTCTGCACTTCGGCATGCTCGATCTCCGCGGCTCACTCGGTCGCCGCTTTGGTGGCATCGGCGCGGGGATCTTCAATCCGTCGCTGCAGCTCGAAGTCGAGAAAGCCGACGCGGTCGAGGCCGAGGGCGCAGAAGCGAATCGCGCGGCTGAATTTGCGCGGCGCTATCTCTCATCGCAGGGAGTACGCGGCGGCGCGCGAATCGTCATTCGTCGCGCGATCCCCGGCCACTCCGGGCTCGGCTCCGGCACCCAGCTTGCGCTCTCGGTCGCGCGCGGAATCGCCGAGCTCTACGATCTCGATACGAGCACCAGCACCCTGGCGAAGGCGGTGGGGCGTGCGCGGCGCTCCGCGATCGGCACCTGGCTCTTCGACGGCGGCGGCTTCGTCGTCGAGGGAGGGCGAAGCGAACGCGGGGATCGCATCGCGCCACTCCTCGCGCGACTGCCAATCCCCGCCGCCTGGCGCTGCGTGGTCGCGCTTCCTCGCAGCAGCGATGGCGTGAGTGGCGATGCAGAGGTGCAGGCCTTCCGCGAGCTTCTTCCGCCCCCGCTCCGCGAACTGGAGCATTTGTCCCACCTCCTCGTCATGTCGCTGCTCCCAGCGCTCGCTGAGGGCGACCTGGAGGCATTCGGCAGCGCGATCACCGAGATCCAGCAGATCAACGGCAGCTGGTTCGCCCCCGCACAGGGTGGCCCATTCGCCTCGGGTGCCAGTACCGAGCTGATCAACAAGATGGCCGAATGTGGCGCTGCCGGCGTCGGGCAGAGCTCCTGGGGACCAGCCGTTTACGGCATCGTCGACGGGGTCGATGCGGCCGAGCGGCTGGCTTCGAGTGCGCGCAAACTGCTCAACGGAAGCGGAGCGGTGTACGTCAATGAGTTCGCGGGCGCTGGCGCACGTGTGACCCTGCTCGACGCCTCCACCCTTCGCGCCTGACCGTCCCGCACTG
>PLMM01000252.1 GCA_003142495.1 Gemmatimonadota bacterium
CGCCGTTGCCGCAATCGACGACGACCTTGAGCCGGCGCTTCAACTTCCCCGTGCGCGCGACGATGTCCTCGACGTAGCTGTCGATGATCGCCTGCGTGCGCACGGTGCCCTTCCCCGAGGGAAACGTTCCGGCGACGGCGAGCTTGTACAGCTCCTGAATCTCGTCGCCGTGAATCGACTCGGTGCCGAGCGAGAGCTTGAAGCCGTTGTACTCCGGCGGGTTGTGCGAGCCGGTCACCTGTATGCCGCCGACCACGTCGAGGTGATTCAGCGCCCAGTAGAGCAGCGGCGTCGGCACCTGTCCAATGTCGACGACGTTGAACCCGCACTCCGTGAGCCCGCGCACGAGCGCGTCGCGCAGCTCGCCACCGCTCGGCCTGTTGTCGCGGCCGATCGCGACGGAGCCCGAGACGTTCTTGTTCTTCAGGTAGGCTGCATACGCCCGGCCGAGCGCGTACGCCGTGTCCGCGGTGAGATCGCGGCCGATGATGCCGCGCACATCATATTGACGAAAGATTTCCCTGCTGAGCGTCATCTCGTTCCTCGATACGATGCGAGGCCGCGTGGGCGGCCTCGGGTGATCATCGACTGGCCGCGGATGCCACCGGAGCTCTCGCCGGTGCACCTACCATACTAATTGGGACGCTGTCGTGCGCGAGCTGCACGAATCCGTTGGGCAGCACACCGAAGAGCAACAGTGTGAACGCGGACAGATAGATCACGAGAAAGGTACCGGTTGGCACGGGGCGCACGGCCGGCGCATTCGCCGGGCGTGGCTTCATGAACATCGTGAGCACGACGCCGAGGTAATAGCCGCAGGAGATGACGCTCGCGAGCACGAGGATCACAGCGAGGACCGTCTGCGGATGGGGCGCATGGATCGCCGCGTCGATCACGTACCACTTGGCGAAGAAGCCCATGCCGCCGGCGATAGGGAACCCGAGCAGCGCCATCATGAACACGGCCATCGCCGCAGCGAGCCACGGCTCGACGGTCCACAGCCCCGCTTAGTCCGCGATCTCCTGATTCCGCTCGCCCGGCTCGCCGAGCGCTATCACGACCGCGAACGCGCCCATCGTCGCCAGCGTGTACGCAACGAGATAGAAGAGAAACGCCGAGGCGCCGAGTGAATTGGCGACGACGACCGTCACGAGCAGATAGCCCGCGTGCGCGATGCTCGAATACGCGAGCATGCGCTTCATGCTCTTCTGCTGCAGCGCTATCACGTTGCCGCCAATCATCGTAATGACCGCAAGCCACTGCAACGGATGCACCCACGCCGCCGTCGCGCCCGGGAACGCCTCGATCCACACGCGGAGGAAGGCCGCGAATGCAGCGGCTTTCACCGCCGCGGCCATGAACGCGGTTATTGGCGTCGCGGCGCCTTCGTAGACATCGGGGGTCCACATGTGGAACGGCACCGCGGCGATCTTGAAGCAGAAGCCGACGATCAGCATGCCGATGCCGGCGAGGAGCAGCGGATCGTTGAAGTTCGCGCCGGTGACCATCGCGCCGATCGTGCCGATGTCGGTCGAGCCGGTAGCACCGTAGACCAGCGCGATTCCGTAGAGCAGGAAGCCCGTGGAGAAGGCGCCGAGCAGGAAGTACTTGAGCGCGGCCTCGGCGCCTCGGCTACTGCGCCGGTCGAGGCCGCAGAGCACGTAGCTCGCGATCGACATCAGCTCGATGCCGAGGAAGACGATGATGAGATCGCGCGAGGCGGCGAGGAGCATCATGCCGCCGGCCGCGAGCAGGAGGAGCACGTACGATTCCGCGGAGACGAGCTGCTCGCGCTCACTGTAGTCGATCATCAGCGTCGCGGCGATAATTGTTGCGGCGAGCACGATGCAGTCGGTGGCCCAGCGGAAGGCGTCGACGGCGATGATCCCGACGCTCGCCGTTGCCTGCGCGTGCCAGAGCCAGATGATCGACGCAAGCGTCGCGAAGCAGATGCCGATTGCGAGCATCCCCGTCAGGCGCGCACGCGCCATCGACTCCGGCCCCCACACAGCGAAGAGCAGGAGCAGCATCGCGCCGATCACGAGGATCAGGTCGGGGATGAGTGCGCCGGCGAGCTGCGACGGTATCGAGAGGTCGAAATACATTAGCGCGTTCCCCGATCGGCCGTGCGAACCGAAAGCTGCCCCTGCGTGACGCTGCGAACGAAGAGCGCGGCCGAGGGCTCCATGCGACGAAGGATCGGCTGCGGATAGATCCCGATCCAGAAGATCGCCGCGACGAGCACGCCCATCATCGTGAGCTCACGCGCATTGAGATCGGTGATGCGCTCGTTCTCGGGCTTGTCGAGCGCATTGAAGAGAATGCGCTGGATGGCCCAGAGCAGATACGCGGCGGCGAAGATCACGCCGGTGGTGGCGAAGAAGGTGAAGAATGGATAGGTGCGGAACGAGCCGATGAGCACGAGGAACTCGCCAACGAAGCCGTTCGTCGACGGGAGGCCGATGCTGCTCAGCGACACGACGACTAGTAACGCGGAGAAGAGCGGGACGACGCGCGCGATGCCGCCGTACGCCTCGATGAGGCGCGTGTGGCGACGTTCGTAGATCATCCCGATCAGCAGGAAGAGTGCGCCGGTCGAAATCCCGTGACTGATCATGACCATCAACGCGCCCTGCACGCTCTGCAGCGTGAGTGCGAAGATGCCGAGCATGACGAAGCCGAGATGGCTCACCGATGAATAGGCGACGAGTTTCTTGAAGTCCGGCTGCACCATCGCGACGAGCGCGCCGTAGATGATCCCGATCACCGCGAGTGTCAGAATCGTGGCGCGCACCCACGGCGTCATCGCTGCGGACGGAAAGAGCGGCATCGCGAAGCGCAGGAAGCCGTACGTTCCCATCTTCAGCATGATCGCC
>PLMM01000176.1 GCA_003142495.1 Gemmatimonadota bacterium
CCCGTAGCTCTCCTCGGTGCGCTCTGCGCGATCTACGGCGTGGCGTACCTCCGGAATCACACTCGCCACCACCCGACTGCGGCCCCGATCGGCACCTCGCTCGCCGCTTACAACGTCCTGCTATGCAGCATGGCGCTAGTCGTCACCGCGGACAATTTGATCTTGCTCCTGCTTGCGTGGGAGCTCATGACGATCAGCTCGTGGGCGCTTGTCGTGACCGACCATGAAGGTCCGACGGTTCGCGCGGCAGGGCTTCAATATCTGATCGCGGGCCACGTAGCGACCGCCGCGCTTCTCCTCTTCGCACTCCTGATCGCAGCGGCCGGGGGAACGTTCGCGATCTCTGCGCGTTCGGCGCTCGACGCCTTGGCTCCGCACGCTGCGGTCTCTGCAGACGTGCTCTTCATCCTCGCCGTCATCGGCTTCGGCACTAAAGCGGGGATCGTGCCCATGCACGTATGGCTGCCCGATGCGCATCCCGCGGCACCGTCGCACGTGTCGGCGCTCATGTCGGGGGTGATGATAACGATGGGTTTCTACGGGCTCGCGCGTTTCATTCCTCTCCTCGGCGCCCCGTCTCCCTGGTGGGGATACCTCCTCATGGTGCTAGGCGCAGTTGGCGCGGCGGCTGGAATTGCATTCGCCGTGGCGCAACGCGATGTCAAACGAATTCTCGCGTATTCAACCGTGGAGAATGCGGGCCTCATCACACTTGCCATGGGAGTCGCGGTACTCGGGACGGCGATCGGCGACCCGATCCTCGCTGGTCTCGCGTGGACGGCCGCGCTCCTTCATCTCTGGAATCATGCGCTCGCCAAGACGCTGCTATTCCTCGGTTTCGGAGCGGCCGCTCAAGCGGCCGGGACCCGGAGCCTTGATGGCTTGGGCGGCCTGCTGCGTCGCTGGCCGCTCATCGGCGCTGTACTCCTTCTCGGCGCGGCGGCGATTGCCTCGCTGCCGGGACTCAATATGTTCACGAGCGAGTGGCTACTCCTTCGCGATCTCTTCGCCGGCGTCATTTCTGTTCGCGGCGCCCCCCAGATCGCACTTGCGGGCGGCATCGTATCGCTCGCACTCACGGGTGGAATCGCGGTGGCCTGCTTCACCCGGCTTGCCGGACTCAGTCTGCTTGGGTCGCCGCGTACCGCGGAGGCGGACATGCACGCCCCGGGGTGGGCGATGCGCCTGCCACTTCTCACATGCGCTGCCGGATGCCTCGCAATTGCCGCCTTCCCTGAACATGTGAGTACCGCGCTCGCGGTTCCCGTGCACATCGTAGCTCCGTCCGCGGACGTGCGAACCGTTTACGCGTCGCTCAAACCGCTCGGCCTCCTCCTGCCGGTTCTGTCTGCGGTAATCTTTGCGGTGTTAGGGATTCGAGCGCTGGTACGACGGTCCGCCTTGCGTCGTCAGGATACGACTTGGGGTTGTGGCTATCCCGCTCCCACGCCTCGCATGCAGTACACGTCGACCTCCTTCGGCGAGCCGCTCACACGCGTGCTGCAACCAATTCTGCGTACGGAGACGCGCTTCGCAATCGAGCTCTTGGAGTCTCCGCGGAACGTGGCCTGGCCGTTGGCGGAGGCATGGGAATCAGATACTGCCGACCGACTGCTGGTGCAACTCTACCTGCCGATCGCCTACGCGGTGCGCCGGACAGGATTGCGATTGCGGACCTACCACTCTCCGCATGTCACGCAATCACTCTTGTACGTCATCGTCACGGTCCTTTTCCTTCTTGGACTTCTTTTTCTGCCGGGGTTGGGGCGGTGATCATGCTTGGGCTCGGCCTCGGGACAATCCTTTTGGCCGGAATTGCCGCCCTGGTCCAGTCAGGATCACAGAATCTTCCTGGGCGCCCGCTTGCGCGCGGCGGCTCGATGCTCTTCCGAGTGCTTCTTGGCGTCGGGTGCACGATCGGCGCATTGCCTGCACTGCGCGTGCTACTCGGAGGTGCTACCACCGATTTGCAGTTCGGCGCCCTGAGCCCGACAGGCCCGTGGGTCTTCGGCTTGGACGCGCTGTCTGCTGTGTTCCTGTTGTTGATCTTTGCGGTCGGTGTCGCGAGCGGGTGCTACGGGTTCACCTATTTCGCTTCGCATGCGGTACATGGCGAGGCCGATTCGGCGCAGCGCTCAATCGAAGCTGAGCCAACGGGCGTGGCCGGCGCACATGCACTGGTCGCTCTGCTCCTCGTCTCGCTCGCTTTGCTCGTTGTCGCGCGCGCCGTCATCCCATTCCTCATCGCGTGGGAACTCATGGCGATGACGTCCTACTTCCTCATCGTTTTCGACGCGGACAAGCCCGAGGTACGGCGCGCCGGTCTCCTCTATCTTGTTACGACCCACGCGGGCACGCTGCTTCTCTTCGCACTTTTCGCCGCTTGGGGGAGGGGCGCCGCAGACCTGTCGTTCGCGTCGCTCGCCGCTGTCACGCTGCACCCGCGCATGGGAGATGCAGTCGTGCTGTCACTGGCGCTGGGCGCCTTTGGTCTAAAAGCCGGACTGGTACCGCTGCATTTCTGGCTCCCGGAGGCACACGCTGCCGCGCCGTCACATGTCTCGGCACTGATGTCGGGTGTGGTGATCAAGATGGGCATCTACGGCCTTCTCCGCGTCATCGCGCTCCTTGGGATCGTGCCTGCATGGTGGAGCTGGCTCGTCCTCGGGCTGGGGGTCATCTCCGGTGTTCTCGGCGTGGTGTGGGCTCTCGCGCAGCACGACATCAAACGGCTCTTGGCATTTCACAGCGTCGAGAACATCGGGATCATCCTCGTAGGCGTGGGCATAGGTGGGCTGGGGCTTGCGTACCACCAT
>PLMM01000332.1 GCA_003142495.1 Gemmatimonadota bacterium
CCGAACACCAGCGCGAGGCCTACCGATTCGCCGAGCATCCAGAGGAAGTACGACGCGCGCAGCGGCTCGCCAGTTGCACGCGCGTCGCGCAACGCGCCCCACAGAAAGATCCCGACGAGCAGCGCGCCGAACGCCAGCGGCCCCCACTTACCGAGCGCCGCGTAGAACACCGACTTGAGAATGACGTCCGCTCCGTTGCGCACCCCGTGCGTCTCGCTCGGCGGAAGGATCGCAGCGAAGAGCTCGTAGAGCGCGAGCAGCGGCAGCGCGAAGGTGAAGCTGTAGCGCGGCGCCCGGCTCGCACGCCAATATGACTTCACCGCCCCGGAAACCATTCAGCTTCCCTTGAGATACAGCTTTCCCGGATCGAGCACGTCGCGCAGCAACCGCAGCTCCTCCGCCGTCGGCGGCGCGATCGATTCCAGCGATTCGCGCACGCGCAGCCTCCATCCCACGCGCGATGTCACATCCTCCGTCACCACTCCAGGGTAGAGCGCGGCAAGCTCCATCTCGCCATCCACATCCGATGCGCACAGCACGCCGCGGTCGGTGATCACCTTCACCGGCCCCGCTCCGGGCATCCCCCACTCCTTCCGCGACTTCCCCTTTCCGCGATTGCCGGGGCTCGTGATGAAGTCGACAGCCTCCGGAAAGGCGCGCGTGCTCAGCCTCGAGATGATGATCGTGCGCTTTGCGTGCGTCGCGATCTCCGCCGCGCCACCGCTCCCGGGGAGCCGCACCTTCGGCTTCGCATAGTCGCCGACGACGGTCGTATTGATGTTCCCGTACTTGTCGATCTGCGCGCCCCCGAGGAAGCCGACCTCGATCCGTCCTCCCTGCAGAAACAGCTGGAAGATGTCGGCCATTCCCGTGGTCATCAGCGATCCCGTCACGAGCGACGGATCGCCAATCGACACCGGCAGCCGCTCGGGCACCGCACCCACCGCGCCCGACTCGTAGATGAGCACGAGCGCGGGCGCGTGCGTCGCGCGCGCGAGATTGCACGCGAGATTCGGCAGCCCGATCCCCACGAAAACAATCTCGCCATCGCGCAGCTCGCGCGCCGCGACGACCGTCATCATCTCTTCGGCCGAATACTTCATCTCAGTAGCCGTAGTTCACTCCCTCGCACATCATCGCGCGCGCGGCGAGCCGCTCGGTGAGTCCGGGATGCTTCGCGAGATAGCCGGCGCGATCCTCCACGCCGTGTACGAATTCGTCGAGATACCGCCGCAACGACTTCTCGTCCCGCGACACGTTCTCCCACGCGAGGTAGAACTCGTTGTCGCGATCGTAGTGTCCCTGCGAATACGACGGGTGCGCACCCCACGGCTCGACTACCACCGCATCCACGATCATTCCGGGAATCAGCGTGCGATTCGGATCCGCGCGCACGATGCTCGTCTCCACCAGCTCCTCGACGACGACGATCACGTGCTTCGACGCGAACGCCGCCTCCTTCTGCACGCCGAGCAGCCCCCAGATCTGCGCATTCCCCTCGGCGTCCGCGCGCTGCGCGTGAACGATCGTCACGTCGGGATTGAGCGCGGGCACCGCGGCGAGCTTCTCGCCGGTGAACGGGCACGTCACCTGCAAGATTCGGGGGTTCGACGCGGGGATGTCGGTGCCGTTGTAGTCGCGCAGCGGCCAGAAGGGGAGATGCGCCGCACCGGCTGCGAAGCGCGCGACCATCCCGAAGTGCGAATACTCCTCGATCTCGAGCGGCGGATTCCCGGCCTCCACCGCTCGGCGAAAGGCGTGCAACGAGCCAACGCCCGGATTCCCGGCCCATGAGAAGACGAGCCTCCGTGCGCACCCCGCAGCGATCATCTGATCGTAGATGATGTCCGGAGTGAGCCGGCAGAGCACGAGATCGCGGCGCTTCTGCCGAATGATTTCGTGCCCGGCCGCGAAGCAGATCAGATGCGTGAAGCCCTCGATGACGACTGTGTCACCGTCGTGCACGAAACGCGCGATCGCGTCGCGCATCGACACGACCTTCGACGTTCCCGACGCCCCCGACGCCATGGGCGCGACACCGCTCACGTCAGCGATGTCAGCGCGCGATCGATGATCGCAACAGCGATGTCGATGTCCTGCTCATCGATCACGAGCGGCGGCGCGAGACGCAGCACGCTCTTGCCGCACGTCAGCAGGAGTAGCCCCTCCTCGAACGCCTTCTCGACGAGCGCGTGCGCGAGCTCGGGCGCAGGCTCGCGCGTCGAGCGATCCTTCACGAACTCGACGCCGATCATGAGCCCCTTGCCGCGCACATCGCCGATCGACGGATGCTTCTTCTGCAGGTCGCGCATCGCACCGATCAGCGTCTCGCCCAGCGCGGGCACCTTCGGCATCAGCTCCTGCTCGACAATGTCGAGCGTCGCCATCGCAGCGGCGACGGCAACGGGATTGCCGCCGAACGTCGACCCATGCGCGCCGTTCTCCCATTTCGTGATCGACTCCTTCGCGATGATGGCGCCCAGCGGCATGCCGGAGGCGAGCCCCTTGGCGGTGAGGAGAATGTCGGGCTCGATCCCGGCGAACTCCGTTGCCCACATCTTTCCCGTACGGCCCACACCGCACTGGATCTCATCGCACACGAGCAGAATCCCGTGCTTGTCGCAGAGCGCGCGCAGCGCGGGAAGAAATTGCGGCGGCGGCACGATGTAGCCGCCCTCGCCCTGAATCGGCTCGACGAAGATCGCGGCGACGTCGCGCGGATCCACCTGGCGCGCGAACAGCTCCTCGATCGCACCGATGCTGTGGATGTGGCAATCCGCGTGCGCCTGCCCGCACTCGCAGCGATACGGGTTCGCGTACTGAACATGGTAGACCTCGGAGAGCAGCGGGCCGAAGCCGGCGTGCTGCTTCACCTTGCTCGACGTCAGGCTCATCGCGCCGTACGTGCGCCCGTGAAACGCGCCCTTGAACGCGATCAGCCCCGCGCGCCGCGTCGAGTTGCGCGCGAGCTTGATCGCGCCGTCGACTGCCTCTGCGCCGGAGTTCGAGAGGAACACGCGCTTCTTGCTCGGGCCGGGGGCGAGCTTCGCGAGCCGCTCGAAGAGATCGGCGAGCCCCTCGAAGTAGAAATCGGAGCCGCAGATGTGCAGGAACTTGTCCGCCTGCGCCTTGATCGCCGCGATCACCTTCGGATGTCCGTAACCCGTCGACGCCACCGCGATCCCCGCCATGAAGTCGAGGAAGCGATTGCCATCCACATCCTCCACCATCGCCTTCTCGCCGCGCGCTATCACCAGCGGATACTCCTTGATGTAGCACGGAGAGGCGAACGCTTCGTCCTTCGCAACGATGCGGCGGGCGTTCGGACCCGGCACGGGCGTGACGATGTGCGGATAGCTGCGCGCGGCGGACGGCGCGGCGGAAGGACGGGTTGTGGCGGTCATGACATTACACCGATGTGTGGATGGTCGTGCGACTCTGCTCGCGCATGAACTGCATTACGTAGTACGGCCCGCATCCTCCCTTCCCGCTCGATCCCGATCCCTTCCACCCGGTGAACGCCTGCGCACCGGGCCACGCGCCCGTCGTTGCACCGGTGCGCTTGTTGGCGTAGCACACGCCCGCTTCGATCTCGTCGAAGAAGCGCGCGACCTCCGCGTCGCTGCCGCTGTAGATCCCCGCCGTGAGCCCGTACTCCGTGCGATTGCTCTCGGTGATCGCCTGCTCGAACGAGTCGACCTCGCCGATCACGAGCAGCGGCGCGAAGAGCTCCGTGCGAAAGAGCGTGCTCTCGAGCGGCAGCGTCGCGATCGCTGGCGAAACATAGTGCCCCTTCGCCTGCGCTCCGCGCGTCAGGCGCGTGCCACCCATAATGACCTTCCCCTCTGTTTTCGCCTGCGCAACCGCCCGCTCGTAACGAATCACCGATTGCTCGTTGATTACCGGCCCGAAATACACATCGCGCACCGACGGATCGCCGATCACGAGCTTCTCGCTCTTCGCGATCAAGGCATCCGTGAACGCCTTCGCCACCGACTTGTGCACGTACACGCGCGAGGTCGCCGAGCACTTCTGATTCTGCAGGCCGAACGCCGACTTCATCACGCCCTCTGCCGCCATGTCGATGTCGGCGCTCTCCATCACGATCGCGGCGTTCTTCCCGCCGAGCTCGAGGAGACAGGGGCGAGCCCACTTTGCACTGAACTCCGCGAAGATGCGCATTCCCACTTCCTTCGACCCCGTGAACACCACGCCGTCGACGCCCGGATGCCGCCAGATCGCGTCGCCGATGAGATGCCCGTGCCCCTGAATGAGATTGAACGCGCCGGCGGGAATTCCGGCGTCGCGATAGATCTCGTACAGCTTGAGTCCCGTCCACGGCGTCTCTTCCGCGGGCTTGTACACGATCGTGTTGCCGGCGACGAGCGCCGCCGACGACATCCCGGCCGAGAGTGCGAGCGGAAAGTTGAAGGGCGCGATGCACGCGAAGACGCCGAACGGGCGCAGCACGTCGACGTTGTGCTCGATCGGCGTCATCTTCGCCATCTCGCGGACGAAGCCGTGCGCATCGAGCAGCTGCTGGCAGTAGTAGTCGATGAGGTCCGCGGATTCCTCCGCGTCGCCCATCGCCTCGAGCCGGCTCTTTCCCACCTCGACGCTCATGATCGCGGCGAGCTCGAACTTGCGCTCGCGAATGAGCTCGGCCGCGCGCCGCAGCGGCGCTATGCGCTCCTCCGCGCTGCGCGCCGCCCACCCCTTCGCCGCCGCGCGCGCCGCCTTTACCGCGAGATCGATCTGCTCCGGGCGCGCCGTGTGAAAGCTCCCGAGTACCAGCGACGTATCGATCGGCGACGTATCGACGACCTGCTCGGCCGTCGTCGTCACCGCCTTGCCGTCGATGTACATCGGATACTCCTTGCCGCTCGCGCCGCGCACGCGCACGAGCGCCTCATCGAACAGCGTGTGGAACTGGTCGAGGTCGACGTTGGTCGAGGTGTACGTGATCTTCGGCAGTATCGCTGCGGTCATATCGCTCGGAGTGGGAATCAGGTCGTCGCCAGCGCGCCGGCGACGGAATCGTCGTAGGCAACCCGGAACAGTGTCACCAATTCGTCGATCTGCGCGGGCTCGATGACGAATGGCGGAGCAAGTAAGATGATGTCGCCGTCCACGCCATTGACGTGGCCCGTGTTCGGCCACACCACGAGCCCCGCGCGCTGCGCCGCCTCCGTGAGCCGCTCGGCGATCTTCGCGCTTCGCGGAAATGGCGCGCGCGTGTCTCGATCGAGCACGAGCTCGATGCCGGCGAGCATTCCGCGCCCGCGCACGTCGCCGACGTGTGGGAGCTCGAGCAGCGCGCGCAGCCGCTCGTGGAAGATCCGCCCCATCTCGGCCGCGCGCGCCACCAGCGCGTGCTCGCGCAGGTAGCGCACCGTCGCCAGCCCCGCCGCGCACAGCACGGGGTGGTGCGAGAACGTCTGCGCGTGCATCAGCGAGCCGGAGCCGCGCGCAAGCACGTCCACGATGCGACGCGGGGCCGCGACGGCCGAGAGCGGCACGTAGCCGCCCGCGATCCCTTTCCCGAGAGTCATGATATCCGGCGTCACGCCGTATGGCTCGAGCGCCGACCACGTCCCCGTGCGCCCCGCGCCGCACGCGACCTCATCCGCGATGAACAGCACGTCGTGGCGATCGCAGATCGTACGGATCGTGCGCCAGTAGTCCGCGCGGGGAACAGAGGCGCCCGTCGACGATCCACCAACCGGCTCCGCGATGAATGCCGCGACGCGATCCGCGCCGATCTCGAGAATCTTTGTCTCGAGCGCCGTGCCCGAGCACACCGCGCACGACGCATCGACGCCGCGACACGCACACCGGTACGCGACCGGCGCCGGCACCCGATGCACGTCGACGATCCACTCGCGAAAGTACGTCGCGTAGTGCGGGCGCGCCGACGCGGAGAGCGCGAGCAGCGTGTTGCCGTGATAGCCGGGAGCGAGGGTAATGATCTCCTGCTTCTCCGGCCGGCCGCTCTCCACCCAAAACTGCCGCGCGAGCTTGAGCGCGGCCTCGACAGCCTCGGACCCGCTCGAGAGAAAATAGATGTAGTCGAGGTCGCCCGGCACGAGCGCCGCGAGCTCGCTCGCGAGCGCCTCGACGGGCTCGTTGGTGAAGGCGGTTCCGTTGACGTAGGCAATGCGCGACGCCTGCTCCGCCATCGCAGTCGCGATCTCGCGCACGCCATGCCCGATGTTCGCGACGAATGCGCCGCCGCAGCCATCGAGGTAGCGATGGCCGTGCTCGTCCCACAGGTAGCACCCTTCGCCCCGCACGATCGCGGGGAAATCGCGGGTCAGCTTCCGGTAGAAGACGTTGCTATCGGGGTAGCGATGCGTGGCAGCGATCGAACGTTTCCTGGGGGGGAAGATGGCTAACTTATCGCTCCGCGACGCCCGTAAACAGGGTCAATCGCGCCCTAAATGCCCCTCTCGGCACGGCTTACGCAGATGGAGCCCGAAGCCCTTATGCCACGAGGTTCGAAATGCGAGTCGCCGCCACACTAATCACCGCCGTACTGATCCTTGCGGGATGCCGGACTCACGTCGACCCGGGCAACCCTTCGCCTACCAACTGCGACCCTTCGCGCGGCGAATGCCCCACCGGCACGACGAACACGGGCCAGCCG
>PLMM01000165.1 GCA_003142495.1 Gemmatimonadota bacterium
CGCTAGCTGTCAGTGAACGGTGTCTTGTAGCGGGTGCGCAACACCTCGCCTACTTTCGTCGGAGAAACGTTTGGATCGAATCGAGGAGCGTGGCGGTGTCGTGCTCCCAATTGTAGCGGTCGATGACAGCCTTCCTTCCGGCCGCACCCATCCGCTCGAGCTCGCCCGGCGCGGATGCCTTCTCGATGGCGTCGGCCAGCGAGCGTGCATTGCCCGAGCGAAAGATCTCACCGCACTGCATCTCGCAAATGATCCGCGCGCACGGCACCGTATCGGAGCTGACGACGGGAAGCCCTGCGGCCATGTAGTCGAAGAGCTTGTTCGGTATGGTGCTGTTCCATAGCTCGGTCGCATGATGCGGAATGACGCCGATATCGGCGGCGGCGATCGCGGCGAGCGCGTCGGCGTGCGGGAGGAAGCCGAGAAATGTGATCGAGCTGTCGAGCAGCCCGGCGGCGCGCGCGCGCGCTGCGAATGCATCCGCATCTCGCCCTCCGCCAACGATCACAGCGCGAAAGGCGCCACCATGCTGCTCGCGCAGGATGCCGATCGCGTCGATTAGCTCGCCGATTCCGCGTGCAACTTCGAGGAGGCCGAGATAGGCCACGGTGATCGTGCCGGGCGCCGATCCACGTCTGTTGGCGCTCAGCTCTGCGCGCGCGCACGGCGGCGTGTTCGATACGACGCTCAGCTTGCGAGCGTCCGCGCCCTCGGACACGAGCCGAGCCGAGGATTCCTCGACAACGGTGAACGTCCAGTCGACGCGCGCGATGCTGTAGCGCTCGACCATCTCCGTGAGCTTCGGATTCCGCGCGAAGAAATCGACGATGACATTTCGCGAGCCGAGGCGGCGATCGCGCATCAGCGCAGGATAGTTCTCCGCCATGTCGAGCGCCACGGGCACCGAATATTTGCGTCCCGCGGCGATTGCCGTGGGCGCGAGCGGAAGATCCCGGACGATGATGAGATCCGCACTCGATTCGCGCACAGCTTCGCGAATCAGCGCCGACCAGCGCGGACTGAAGAATGCGGGAAAGCCGAGTGCACCATCGAGCGCCTTGCCGCCCCATCGCATCGCCGGCATTCGGTGTACGGTGCCTTCGGGCAGCTGCTCCCGCTCCGGCGACCACTTCCGATTGCGCGCAACGATCGTCACGCGATGGCCGGCGGCGGTCAGCGCGAGGCAGATTTTCTCCGTGCGGACATCCCACGGATAGNNACCCACACATATACGATCGAAAGTGCTGGCAAGTGCGATGAAGCTCCGAACACGTGGGCGCCGAGCCGAGTGACCCTGTCGATGGTCGAAAGCTAAGGATCAATCGGCTCGCGCGCCCGCGTGCGACCGTCGACGCTACATCTTGCTCCCCTTCAGCAGGATCGCCGCCTCGCTGTTGCGGAGTTTCAGCGAGGTGATCGCCGCGCCGACGGTGCCATCCGCGTTGAGCGGAATCCAGACTTCGCCGGCGGGAAGGGTGACCGGAATCGCGGAACCATCGCCGTACGTCTGCGCGTTCCACCCGGTTTGCAAACGAAGCACGATGAGCGCGCGGTCAAAGTCGCGGTTGTAGATGACATAGGGATTACCCTGTGGATCGGTGCCGTGCGCTACCTGCACACGAGTCGCGAGCGGATGTCCGATGTTCGCCTCCTGCGCCTTCGTCCAGATCGTGGAGTACGGCTTGTTCCACAGATTCTCGAGCTGAATGGCGAACAGCTTCGGCGAGGCTCCCACGGCGAGATAGTAGCTCGAGAGCTCCCACAGCTTCGCGCGCTGGACGTTCGTCGGGGAGTTCCCCTTCGGATAGGAGGTGGTCATGCCAGCCATGTCCTGCGTGCTGTACGTGCTCACGAAGTCGACGAAGACGCCGGCGGTGGTGAGCCTGCCAACCCACACCAAGCGCGAGATCATCGACGACTGTTTGAAGTTGTTGAACATCTCGAGATGCACACCGCCCGCAGCAACCGCCGCGGCGTAGTCACCATCCGTCATATACTCGGCGAGATTCAGCACGATCCTCTTGCCGCCGATTCCCTGGCGAACCGCGCCGACGAGCTGCGTGAGCGATGTGAAGTACGCTGAGCCGCTTGCGTATTCGCGCGTTGCCGGGAGCCAGTTGTTGATGTCGCCCGAGGATGCCTCGTCGAAGAAGACGCCATTCTCCGCACCGACGACGCGTTGCACGCGGTTCACACTGTACGCGACCGCACCGGCATCGCCGGGATTGATGGCCCAGCGATTCGAGCCCCACCGGTTGAAGTACACACGGCTGGCGGAGTCGCCAACGCTCCCTTTCTTGTGCACGAAGGCCTTCTCGAGCGCGTACTGCGGATGCACGGCGAACCAGCTCTTCATGTCGGCGTAGTACGATGAGGCGAGGCTGCCGGGCGCGGTCATCGTCGTCCACGACAGCGCGTACGGATAGTGGCCGACGGACGGGTTGCCGGCGCGCCACGCGGATCCGGTTCCCGACATCGCGAAATCGTAGTGCGCACCGGCCCAGGCGCGCTCGCTGGTCGTCCATGAGTAGTAGAAGTCGGTCATCATCGTGGTGATATGCGACCAGTGCGGCGATGTCGACGAGTAGTCGTTGTAGAGCGACGCGGGCGCGGTGGAGCTCGCGTTCACCGTGGGGAGCGTCGGAGTCGGGAGCTGTTTGGTGGTCGCGAGCGAGTCGCTCGGGGCTGCGGGGGAAGTAGCGTCCGTGCAAGCGACCGCCGCGATGAGGATCGCGGCTAATGCGATGTGTGTTGCGTGCATTGTTGAGTCTCCGGTCCACGGCAACCCGACCGGCATAGCGCGGATACTCCGCGCCGTAGCCTCGTTGGCTTTGCGTCCCCGCCTTTGAGCGGGTTTGCCTTTGTCGTGGGCTCGTGGGCCCAACGATCGTGCCGCTGCGTGATGGTGCGGTGGGAGATCGCCAGCTGAGGGCGATTCCATCTTATCGCGGCGGAGCGAGTGTGAGACACGCGCTCCTATATCGACGCAGTAGCCGCCGACGCCAGCAACCTTATGACGAATTCATTTCGCGTCAACCCGGCCGACCGGGCAGGTCGCGCGCTGGGTCAGCTGCCCGAGATCCACGCCGCGAGCGCTCGCAGGTCGCGCTCATCGAGATGCGCGTGCGTGGGCAGCGTCACCAGCGTGCGCTGGAGCTCCCGCGCGCCCGGAAGCTTCTCGTCGCCGAGCAGAGACGCCTTCAACTCCGCCAGCTCGGCCAGCGTGTTCGGATACCCGTGCACGACGCCGAGCTCGGGGCGCTCTCGACGCCCATCCGAAATGCGCACCGGAAGGCGCAGATAGCCGGGCTTGCTCCCCGGTATCGCGCGAATCGCCTCGAGCCCGCTCGTGCGCGCCACCACCCGCTCCATCTCCTCGGCGTGCGCGCGCCGCACCGCCAAATCGATCTCCGCGCGCGCGAGCGCATCGCGCACGAGCAGCGCGGAGACACCCGAGATCGCGCGCGGCTCGTGCGCGGGATGGTAGATCGTCTCGCCCAGGTGCAGCGCGGGGATCGCCGATGGAATGGCATAGAGCGCGGGGCGGCCAAGTATCCACTGCGCCTTCGCGAGCGCGAGGATGCGCACGCCGCTCTTCGCCGCGCGCAACTTCGATGCGCTCTCGGCGATCGCGTCGCGCTGCGCGGCGCCGATGCCGAGCAGCGCACCGCCGCCGCCGCCCGTCATCCCCTTCCCTCTGCCGAAGCTCAGCACCGTGAGCGGTCCGAAGGCGCCGAGCCGAGTCTCGAGGAGCTTTCCCCACGCGCCCTGCGCCGCGTCCTCGATCACGCGCACGCCGTGCGACGCCGCGAGCGCGGCCACGCCGGGAACGTTCGCGGGATAGCCGTAGAGATGCGCGACGACGATCGAGTCCACGCCCGCCTCGAGCACGCGCGACACCGATGCGAGATCGGGGGAGAGCGTAACGGGATCGATGTCGTAGAGGCGCGCGCGGAGCTTCGCGAAGATCGCGGCCGCGCCGATGTCGACGCAGGCGTACGCCGGAAGCGCGACGACGCCGCCTGCGGGAGTCGATGCGAGAAGTGCGAGCGCGAGCGCGGATGTGCCGCTGTCGACGAGCGCGACATCGGCGGCGCCGAATGCGCTCTGCAGCTCGGCGCGCAGCGCGTCGCGCTCGGCGGAGCCTCCGAACAGCGCCGGTGCCACCGCGCGCGTGAGGGAGCTCGCGGTGATCGTCGAGCTCACCGGAAGCTGCCGACGCCAGCTCAAGGGATGTAGCGCACGATTCGTGGGCCGAGCAAAGTCGCGAGCGACGTCGGGAGCTTTTTCCAGATGCGCGGGCCCCACGAATAGCCGGAGTCCGTTGGCGAGGGCGTCTTCACGTCGGCGCTCGCGGCCTGATCGTACCAGAAGAGCTGCTCGTCGTGCGCGCCCCACTGTGACTTGAAGCGATGCGTGCCGCTGTTCGGCGACGTGCGCCCGAAGTTGAACTTCGTGATGCCATTTTCGATCGCGCGCTCCATGAAGCGATAGTAGAGGAGCATGTTCGGCGCGATGCGTTTGTGCTCGTTGAGCGATGACGCCCACGTGATCTCGAGCTCGTCACCCCACCGAAATGCGCAGCCGCAGGCCACAGGACGCCCCTCGAGCCACGCGCAACCGAACCATGCGTCGTCTGGAAAGATGGCGGCGATCGTGTCGAAGAGGAGGCGCGGCTGCGTGGGTGTGCCGAGGTCGCGCATGTGGTGGGCGAAGACATCGAAGAAGGGCGCGACCTGGTCCGCGCCGAACTTCACCGTCACTCCTTCTTTTTGCGGACGTCGCACCTGGCTGCGCAGCTTGGCATCGAGCTGCTTCATCAGCGCGGGCTCGCTGTTCGGCAAGTCGAGCACCACCGTGATCTTGCGGTGCGACACCGGCATGTCGATCGGGAGCGCGATGCGGCTGCGCAGCTCGAGGAGCTTGACGCCGCTCTCGCGCGCGATGGCCGATGCGTGCGCCGCGAGCGCGACGATCGCTTCGCTAGTGCCGACGGGGCCGCCGTAGTTGAGGAAGGGCATGGACACGAGGAAGTGTCCGAAGAGGATGCTCTTCACGCGCACGAGCGGGAGCACGCCCGCGAGCGCGCCCGCATCGTCGTATGCCGCGAGGTAGACGCACTCGTGGCCGAAGACACGCTCGATCACCGCGCGCCATCCGTACAGATGAAAGTGGGTGAAGCCGGGGGAGCGGCGCGCGAGCGCGTCCCACTCCGGTGCTGCTCCCGCAAATCGTTCGACGCGTGCGATCACTCGACGGCGCTGGCCGCCCTGTTGCTCGTCGCGAAGGACATCGGAAGCTTGAGGCACTGCGCCACGCTCCGGAAACGGAACTCACCGAGCAGCCGCTCGAGGAGTGGCCGCGTTTTGCGCAATCCGGAGTAGTGCCGCAGGCGAGTGTGCCATGGCACCGCAATCCGGGGCTGATCCGGATCGAGCTCCCACGGATGAATGTAGAACATCGCGGGCATCCCGTTCGCATCGTGCTCGCGGAAGGCGCGCTGGATGAGGCGGAACGGGAGGTGGCGGAGATAGGCGCCGCCGGCGGCGGGGATGCGCATCCCGCGCCATTCCGTGGTCGCGAGTGGAAGCTCGGTGAGCGTGCCGGCGGGGCGATGGATGAGGTGCGGAATTGGCGGGGCGTTCGGGTAGCCGTAGCCCGGCCGACGGATCGGAAAGAGGCTGGAGTCGTAGCGGTAGCCTTCTTCGAGGAGAATATCGAATGCCCACTCGGTGCCGGGCGAGATCGAGAAGTTCGGCGCTCGAAAGCCCCAGACGGGCGAGCCGGAATGCTGCTCGAGAATGGCCTTCGATACGCGGATGTCTTCGCGGAATTCATCCGGCGTCAGCGTATCGACGCGCCGGTGCCAATGTCCGTGCGATGCGATCTCGTGTCCCGCGTCGACGATGCGACGCATGAGGAAAGGATGGCGCTCCGCTACCCAGCCCAGCGTGAAGAACGTCGCGTTCGCGTGATGCCGCGCGAGCAGCTCGAGAAGGATTCCGATCGAATGCTCGAGACGGCTCGGGTGCGAGTCCCAATCCTTTCGCTGCACGACGCGATCGAAGGCGCCGACCTGGAAATATTCCTCCACGTCGACGGTAAAGATGTGCTCAGTGGCGCAGTGAACCGGCAAGCTCATAGGGAGCGCCGACCTGCGCGAAAGGTTATTGCCTGCATTTGTGCGACAGAGTCTTGCAGTTAGGGTGCCACCTGCGGCATCGGGCAGGCAACCGTTCGATGTTGTAACATCCCGTTGCTACGCGCGCGTTTGCGCGATCTTTCCGCACACAATTTCTCGAACCGTACGCCACGGACTGTTGCGTTGATACCACAAAGATCATTCGGTCGCGCAGTCTGGATCGCGGGATTTCTCTTCATAGCGATTCTCACTCTCACACCGCAGTACGCCGCAACGAGATCGCCGCCGAGTTGGTGTTTGCTGTGCGGAGAGCAATCGGTACTGGATGCGGTGCTGAACGTCATTCTCTTCATTCCGTTCGGAGTGGGATTGCGACTGGCGGGGCTGTCGCGACGGCGTGCGTTCGTGATCGGATTGGTGACGACGATCACCGTCGAGCTTCTCCAACTCTACATCCCCGGACGCGACACCACCCTTGGCGACATCTTCACCAACTCGTTCGGGGGCTTTCTCGGAATTCTCGTTGCGGACGTGTGGCGCGTGGTGCTGGTGCCGGATCGGCGCGCCGCGAAGAGACTCGCGATTGGTTGGACGGTGCTATGGGCACTGGTGTTAATGGCGAGTGCGGAGCTCACGCACATCTCGCTATCCAAGTCGATCTACTGGGGCGAGTGGAGGCCCGAGGATCTGCACCACGACTACTTCCCGGGAAAAGTGCTCTGGGCAACGGCGGGTGGACTGCCGACAAAGAACGGTCTCGACGGCGGGAACGTCGTCGTGCGCGCGCGACTCTCGTCGGACTCGGTGGTCGTCGAGGGGTCGGTCGCTGGTGCGGCGCTGAGCGGGACGTACTCGTCGATCGCGAGCGTCTACGATCCGAGTAAGCAGCCGCAATTCTTCCTCGGGCAGCGGCGCGGGAGTCTGATTTTTTCGCTGCGCATGCGAGCGAGCGATCTCAAGGTGAAGAACCCGACGATCCGGCTCGACAGTGTTTTCCCGCGACATCGCCCGCTGACGCTCGACACGATTTTCGTCGCGGGCGGGGTGGTTCACAAACAGCTGTGGATTCGCGCCGAGGATCATGGCGTCGTTCGCGAGCGGACACTGCCGATGGATGCAGGGCTCGGCTGGAGCTACTTCCTCCCCTTCGACTACGAGTACGGACGCGAGGCGCCATGGCTGACCGCGCTCTGGCTCGCCGGCCTCTCCGCGCCCGCGCTGCATTGGGCCACGCGCGCGGGGCGAAGAGCATTGTTCGCGGTGCTGGCGTCGTTGGCGGCGGCGCTGCTCGTGATTCCGTTGGCGGCCGGCGCGCACGCGACCGCGTGGTGGGAGTGGCTCGCACTCGCGGCGGGCGCATGCCTCGGCGTGGCGATCGGCTCGACGACGGTACGCACGCGCCGGCCGGAGTGAACTTCGGCCATAGTACTGGGGTTACATTGTCGTGGTCGAGCGCACGCTGAGCGCCGGGCGTGCATTGCATCGTTTCCCTTTCCAACTTCCAATGCGCGTCCTACCGCTCGTGAGCGCGTTGGCGCTCTGCGCCCTCGCAATCTCCTCAGCCAACGCTCCGAAGCTCGCCGCCCAGTCGTCGCCGCACTATCCGGTGGCGCGCAAGAGCGATCAGAGCGACAGCTATTTCGGCAAGTCCGTCGCCGATCCGTATCGATGGCTGGAGGACACGGACTCGCCCGAGACGAAGCAGTGGGTCGAGGCGGAGAACGCGCTGACCTTCCAGTATCTGAATGCGATTCCCGAGCGCGCCTCCATCAAGGAGCAGCTCACCCGCGTCTGGAACTATCCGAAGTACGCGGTGCCGATCAAGCGCGGGAAGGACTACTTCATCACCGAGAACAGCGGGCTGCAGAATCAGGCCGTGATCTACATGCAGCGCGGGCTCAAGGGCGTGCGCAAGCTCGTGCTCGACCCGAACACGCTCTCCACCGACGGAACGGTCGCTCTCGGGCCGTGGGACGCGACGGAGAACGGGAAGTATCTCGCGTACGGCGTCGCCGCGGCGGGATCGGACTGGGAAGAGATCCGCGTGCGCGATCTCGAGAAGGGTGTCGACCTTCCCGACACGCTCAAGTGGGTGAAGTTCTCGAACATCGCGTGGACCAAGGATCATAAGGGCTTCTTCTATTCGCGCTTCGACGAGCCGACGAGCGGGAACGCGATGCTCGCGAAGAACACCGGGCAGAAGCTCTACTATCATCTCCTGGGCGAGCCGCAGGCGAAGGACCAGCTCATTCTCGCGCGCCCCGATCATCCGCAGTGGAACATCAACGCGACGGTCAGCGACGACGGCGAGTACGCGATCATCTACGTGTTCGATGGGACGAATCCGAACAACCGGATCTTCTTCATCGACATGATCAATCCGGGGAAGCCGAAGCTCGGCAATCCGCTCGTCACGCTCATCGACAACGAAGATTCGGAGAACCGCGTGATCGACAACGCGGGCGACATCTTCTTTCTCCAGACCAGCCTCGACGCCCCACTCGGCCGCGTCGTTTCCGTCGACATCAACAAGCCCGCGAAGAAGTACTGGCGCGCGTTGATTCCCGAGGGCTCCGACAAGATGCAGGACGTGGAGCTGATCGGCGGACACTTCGTCGTGAACGTGCTCAAGGATGCGCACTCGGTGCTGCAGCTGTACGCGCTGCGCGGGAACATGGTCGCGACGATCAAGCTCCCGGGCATTGGCACGATCGCGGCGATCTCCGGAAAGCCGAACGAGTGGGAAATGTTCTACTCGTACGTGTCGTACCTGCAACCGGCGTCCGTCTATCGCTACGACATCGAGAAGCGCGTGCAGATGCCCTTTCTCGTAGCCAAGGTTCCGCTCGACAGCACGACCTACGAGACGAAGCAGCTGTTCGCGACGGGGAAGGAGGGCACGAAGATCCCGATCTTCGTCACTGCCAAGAAGGGGCTCACACTCGACGGCTCGAATCCGACGATTCTCTACTCCTACGGCGGCTTCGACATCAACATGACGCCGGCGTTCTCGCCGTCGATGCTGCAGTGGGTCTCGATGGGCGGCGTATACGCGGTGGCCGTGATCCGCGGCGGCGGCGAGTACGGGCGCGCGTGGCACGAGGCAGGGATGCTCGCGAAGAAGCAGAACGTCTTCGACGACTTCATCGCGAGCGCGGAGTATCTGATCGCGCAGAAGTACACGTCGTCGAAGAAGCTCGCGATTCGCGGCGGCTCCAATGGCGGGCTGCTCATCGGCGCGGTGGAGACGCAGCGTCCCGATCTCGCCGCGGTCGCACTGCCGGCGGTCGGCGTGATGGACATGCTGCGCTACCAGAAGTTCACGATCGGCGGCGCGTGGGCGCCCGAGTACGGCACCTCGGATGACTCCACGCAATTCAAGACACTCTTCGCGTACTCCCCGTTGCACAACATCAAGCCCGGCGTCTCGTATCCCGCGACGCTGATCGAGACCGCAGACCACGATGATCGCGTCGTGCCGGGGCACTCGTTCAAGTACGCGGCGACGCTGCAGGCCGCGCAGGCCGGACAGGCGCCGGTGCTCATTCGCATCGACACGAAGGCGGGGCACGGCGGCGGCAAGCCGACGTCGAAGCAGATCGACGCCGCGACCGACGAGCTCGCGTTCGTCGCGAAGAATCTGGGGATGTCGCTGACGCCGTGACGGCAAGAGGCGGTCGCGCGCGCGGCTCTTGCTCGCGTGCGACTGCCGGCGCAGCTTACCGCGCGTGACCGCTGCAATGCCGTTTTTCGATCTCGCCATTTACGTGCTGCGCATCGCGCTGCTCGTTGCGGGCGGCATCTTTCTCATTATCGCGGTGCTCGATTGGTCGGTGCGCACGCGCCGGCTCAATCCGTTCTCGAGCGTGGCGCGCTTCTGTCGCCGTGTAATCGACCCGATGCTCGTGCCAATCGAGTCGCGCGTGGTGCGCGCGGGCGGGATCCCGAGTCAGGCGCCCTGGTGGGGACTCGCCGCGGTGGTCGTGATCGGCGTGCTGCTCATAGTGGCGCTGCAGTTCGTGCGCACGGCCGTTCTCTCGGTAGCCTTCGCCGCGAGCGAAGGCGGCATGGGGATCCTGGCGCTGGTGATCGAGTCGGCATTCGAGCTTCTCAAGATCGCGCTAATCGTGCGCGTGGTCGTCTCATGGATTGGGATGCGCTACTCCTGGTGGGCCCGAGCGGCGTACACGCTCACCGACTGGCTGGTGAAGCCGATCGCGCGTGTGCTGCCGTCCTTCGGCATGATGGACTTCTCACCTCTTGCCGCGTACTTCGTGATCTACGTCGTTCAGATCGCCGTAATGAGTTCCATTTTTCGCTGACACTCGTCCTTCTCGCACGAGCCTCCCGCGCTTGTCGCGCGCGACGCTCGCCACTAGCTTGCAATACAATTGATTCGTGGCGATTTACGGCAAATTGCGGCCACGTAAAACATTCCGCTAAAGCGCCGGCTCAGTGCCCGCGCGTGCACTGGGCATTTTTTGCTTTTGCACGCTGCGCTGTTCGCCGGCGGCGTCTTCAGCCTACGATATGCCACCACAACGCTTCCCCTCCGCTTATCTCGATGCCCTCGCTCGCCGCGTCCTCATCTACGACGGCGCGATGGGAACGAACATCCAACGTGCAGGACTCACCGCCGCGGATTACGGCGGACAGTCGCTCGAGGGGTGCAACGACAACCTCGTGCTCACTCGCCCGGACGTCATTCAGGCCATCCACGAGTCCTTTCTCGCGGTGGGCTGCGACGTCGTCGAGACGTGCACCTTCCAGAGCACGCCGCGCCGCCTCACCGAGTGGGGGCTCGGCGACAAGACCGACGCGATCAACGTAGGCGCCGCCAAACTCGCGCGCGCGGCGTGCGAGAAGTTCGCGACGCCGGAATGGCCGCGCTTCGTCGCCGGCTCGATGGGCCCCACCGGGATGCTCCCCTCCAGCGCCGACGCCACGCTCTCCGACATCTCCTTCGGCGAGCTGGCCGAGAACTACTACAGCCAAGCGAAGGGGCTCGTCGAAGGAGGTGTAGATGTTCTACTCATCGAGACCTCCCAGGACATCCTCGAGGTAAAGGCCGCGATCTCCGGCATCGAGCGGCTGTTCGCGGAGCTCGGGCGGCGCGTCGCACTACAGGCGCAGGTCACGCTCGACACGAGTGGCCGCATGCTCCTCGGCACCGACATCGCGAGCGCGATGACGACGCTCGAGTCGCTCGGCGTCGACGTGATCGGACTCAATTGTTCGACGGGCCCGGAGCACATGCGCGAGCCCATCCGCTACCTCGGCGAGCACGCGCGGCTACCGATCTCGGTGATCCCGAACGCGGGGCTCCCGCTCAACACCGGCATCGGCGAGGCGGTTTATCCGCTGGAGCCCGCGCCGATGGCCGCCGCGCTCGCGGAGTTCGTGCACGACTTCGGCGTGCGGATCGTCGGCGGGTGCTGTGGTACGACACCCGAGCATCTGAGTGCAATCGTCGCCGCCGTGAAAAAAGTGGAGGCGAAGCACGAGAAGCCGGAGCGCCCGGAGACGCACATCCCGCGCGTGTCGTCGGCGATGCGCGCGATCACGCTGCACCAGGACCCGCCGCCGCTGCTCATCGGCGAGCGCGTGAATGCGCAGGGCTCGCGCAAGGTGAAGCGGCTGCTGCTGGCCGAGGACTACGAAGGAATCGTGCAGGTGGCGCGCGAGCAGATGGAAGCGGGCGCGCACGTGCTCGACGTCTGCGTCGCGGTTACCGAGCGCGCGGACGAAGCGGTGCAGATGTCGGAGGTCGTGCGGCTGCTCTCGATGAGCGTCGAGTCGCCAATCATGATCGACTCCACCGAGCTCGACGTCATCAAGGCGGCGCTCGAGCACATTCCCGGGCGGGCGATCGTGAACTCGATCAACATGGAAAACGGCCGCACGCGCATCGACAGCGTGCTTCCGGTGGTGAAGGCGAACGGCGCGGCGGTGGTCGCGCTCACGATCGACGAGGTCGGGATGGCGAAGACGGCGGAGCGGAAGCTCGAGATCGCGCGCCGCATCCACGAGATAGCGACGACGGAGTACGGGCTCGAGCCGGAGGATATCATCTTCGACGCGCTCACCTTCACGCTCGCGACGGGCGAGGCCGAGTGGCTCGACTCGGCGCATCAGACCATCGATGGGATCAAGCTGATCAAGCGCGAGCTCCCCGGCGTCTTCACGAGCCTGGGCGTGAGCAACGTGAGCTTCGGCCTCGACCAGCATGCGCGCGCGGTGCTCAACTCGGTGTTCCTGCACCACTGCGTAAGTGCGGGGCTCGACATGGCGATCGTGAATCCGGCGCACGTGACGCCGTACGTGGAGATCCCGGCAGGCGAGCGCGCGCTCGCGGACGACATGGTGTTCAACCGTCGCCCGGATTCGCTGCAGCGCTTCATCGAGCACTTCGCCGCGCGCGGGCCGAACGCCGCAGCGGAAGCCGCGAGTGGCGCGGCGGATGCGACCGCGATGGAGCCGGACGAGCGCGTGCGCTGGCACGTGCTCTACCGCAAGAAGGACGGCGTCGAGGCGGCGCTCGATGCGGCCGGCGTGCGCGAGAACCCCGTGCGCGTGCTCAACGAGGTGCTCCTCCCCGCGATGAAGGAGGTCGGCGACCGCTTTGGCGCGGGCGATCTCATTCTCCCCTTCGTGCTGCAGAGCGCCGAGGTGATGAAGAAGGCCGTGGCGCATCTCGAGAAGTTTCTCGAGCGCAAGGAAGGGTACACGAAGGGAAAGGTCGTGCTCGCAACGGTGTACGGCGACGTGCACGACATCGGGAAGTCGCTCGTGAACACGATTTTGTCGAACAACGGCTACACCGTGTACGACCTCGGCAAACAGGTGCCGGTGAACACGATCATCGACAAGGCGATCGAGGTGGGCGCGACGGCGATTGGATTGTCGGCGCTGCTGGTGTCGACGTCGAAGCAGATGCCGATCTGCGTGCAGGAGCTCGACCGTCGCGGACTCGACTTTCCTGTGCTGATAGGCGGCGCGGCGATCAACCGGCGCTTCGGGCGCCGCGCGATGTTCCTCGAGAACGAGCGCGCGTACGCACCGGGCGTCTTCTATTGCAAGGACGCATTCGAGGGGCTCGACACGATGGAGTCGCTCATCGACGCGGACAAAAAGGGCCCGATGCTGCTCGAGCTCATCGACAGCGCGCGCAAGGATGTGTTCCTGCGCACCGCGGTTGGAAAGGACATCTCGCACGGCGACAGCGCGGGCCAGCGCAGCGCCGTGATCGCGAACAATCCGGTTCCCAAGCCGCCCTTCTGGGGCGCGAAGGTGAAGCGGGACATTCCGATCGCCGAGGTGCTCGCGCTCCTCGACATCGATGAGCTCTTCCGTCTGCAGTGGGGCGGTCGCGGCTCCGGGCCCGCGTGGGAGAAGGCGGTGCGCGAGGAGTTCCGCCCCACGCTCGCGCGACTCTCCGAGAGCGCCGAGCGCGAGAAGTGGCTCGCGCCGCAGACGGTGTACGGTTACTTCCCCGTGCAGTCGAGCGGCAACGATCTCATCGTGTACGATCCCGCCGCGATGCAGAGCGACGGCGGATCGCTGCGCGAGATCACGCGCTTTCCCTTCCCTCGCCAGGAAGGACGCGAGCATCTCTGCCTCGCCGACTACTTCCGCTCCGTGGAATCCGGCGACGTGGATGTCGCGGCATTCCAGATCGTGACGGTGGGCGACGAGGCTACGCGACGCTTCGAGGTGCTGCAGGAGAAAGGCGAGTTCTCGGAGGCGTACTACCTGCACGGCCTCGGCGTCGAGGCCGCGGAGGCGACGGCGGAGTGGGTGCATCAGCTCATTCGCCGCGAGATGGGAATCCCGGATACCCAAGGGAAGCGCTACTCGTGGGGATATCCCGCGTGTCCCGATCTCGAGGGCCACGCGCAGCTCTTCAAGCTCCTCCCCGCCACAGAGGCGCTCGGCATCGAGCTCACGTCGGCCTTCCAGCTGATGCCCGAGCAGTCGACGGCGGCGATCGTCGTGCATCATCCGCAGGCGAAGTACTACGTGGTGCGCGGCGCGGCGGCCGAGACGGAGGCCGCGTGACCATCGCAACTGGCATTCGCGTTTCCGAGCGTCCCGACGTGCGCGAGATCGCCAATCCCGAGCGCATCATGGTGGCCGACGGCGCGATGGGCACGATGCTCTACTCGCGCGGCGTCTTCATCAATCAGTGCTACGATGAGCTGAACGTGCGATCGCCGGAGCTCGTGCTCGACGTACATCGCGCGTACGTGAAAGCGGGCGCCGAGCTGCTCGAGACGAACTCATTCGGCGCGAATCGCCTCAAGCTCGCGCAGTACGGGCTCGAGAATCACGTTGCGGAGTTCAACAAGCGCGCGGCCGAGATCGCACGCGAGGCTGCGGGCGCCAACGTGCTCGTCGCCGGCGCCGTCGGCCCGCTCGGCGTTCGCATCGAGCCCTTCGGCGCCACGAGCCGCGAGGAGGCGCGCGATCACTTTCGCGAGCAGATGCACGCGCTCCTCGAGGGTGGCGCCGACTGCTTCCTCCTCGAGACCTTCGGCGACCTGGGCGAGATCGAGCAGGCGCTTGCCGCCGCGCGCGAGCTCTCGCTCACGACGCCCGTCATCGCGCAGATGACGATCGGCCAGGATGGGCTCACCCCCTTCGGCGCGACGCCCGAAGATGTCGCACGCACGCTCGACGAGTGGGGCGCGGATGTCATCGGCCTCAACTGCTCCGTGGGTCCGCAGGCGATTCTCGAGGCGATCGAGCGAATGGCGGCGGTGACGAAGCGAAAGCTGAGCGCGCAGCCGAACGCCGGCATGCCTCGCGATGTCTCCGGACGCACGATGTACATGGCGAGCCCGGAGTACATGGCGAGCTACGCGCGCCACTTCATCCAGGCCGGCGCGAAGCTGATCGGCGGATGCTGCGGAACGACGCCCGAGCACATCAAGGCGCTCGTCGATGGCATTCGCCCGCTCATGCCGCGCAACCAGCGCAAGCCGAGCGTGCGCTATCAGATGCCGCACACGCTCGGCCTCGATGAATCGAATGGCGAGGGCCCCGCCGCGGCAGTCGGCGTCGAGGAGATGCCCTTCGCGCGCCGGTCGCGCTGGGCGGGGAAGATCGCGCGCAACGAGTTCGTCACCTCGGTGGAGATCGTGCCGCCTCGCGGCGTCGATGCGACTTCGATGCTCGAGGGAGTCTCGGCGCTCAAGGTTGCCGGCGTCGACGCCGTGAACGTTCCCGACGGCCCGCGCGCGCAGAGCCGCATGGGCGCGCTCATGACGAGCCTCCTCATCGAGCAGCGCATCGGCATGGAGACGGTCACGCACTACTGCTGCCGCGACCGCAATCTCCTCGGCATGCTCAGCGATCTGCTCGGTGCGTCCGCGATGGGGCTGCGCAATCTGCTCATCATCACGGGCGATCCGCCGAAGATGGGACCCTATCCCGATGCGACGGCGGTATTCGACATCGATTCGATCGGGCTGACGAATCTCGTGAGCCGCTTGAACAAGGGACTCGATCCGGGTGGCAATTCCCTCGGGAGCAAGACGGCATTCACGATCGGCGTGGGCGTGAACCCCGCGGCGATCGATCCGCAATACGAGCTGCGGCGCTTCGAGTGGAAGGTCGACGCGGGCGCGGAGTACGCGATCACGCAGCCGGTGTTCGATGTGGCCCAGCTCGAGAAGTTTCTCGAGTCGATCGCGCACGTGCGCATCCCGATCGTCGCGGGGATCTGGCCGCTCGTCTCCGCGCGCAACGCCGAGTTTCTCGCGAACGAGGTGCCGGGAGTCGTGGTGCCCGAGGCGGTGCTCGCGCGGATGCGAAAGGCGAGCGAGAAGTCGAAGGAGCACGCCGTGGCCGAAGGGATCGCGATCGCGCGCGAGATGCTGGAGCGCGTGCGGGGCTCGGTGCAGGGGGCGCAGGTCTCGGCCCCGTTCGGCAAGGTCGAGCTGGCAGTGAAGGTGTTCGAGAGCTGAGCGCTGGGCACGGATCCGGCTATATTCACGGGTCCCTGGCTGAGGCGAGGAGCAACGATGAAGGGAATTCTGATCATCGACCACGGATCGATGAAGGAAGCGGCGAACCACATGCTCGAGTGCGTGGGCGAGTTGGTGCAGCGCATGGCGGGCGAGGGAGTGATCGTTCGCGTGGCGCACATGGAGCTGGCCGCGCCGACCATCGCCGAGGGCTTCGCGGCGTGCGTCGCGGCCGGCGCCACGGAGATCGTGGCCTTCCCGTACATGCTCTCCCCTGGCAAGCACTCCACGCGCGACATCCCGCGGATGGTTGCAGAGATCTCCGCCGAACACCCCGGAATTCCGGTGCAGGTGACGACGGCGTTCGGCGTGAACGAGCAGCTCGCGGCGGTGGTGCTCGCGAAGTCCGGCGTCGCGCTTGCCGCGCGTGTCGATCCGCGCCGCTGCGAGCGCCCCGCGGGAACGCCCGAGCGCTACTGCGGCGACGGCTGCGCGGAGAACAACGCACCCGCAACGCTGCGTCTCGCGGAGAGCCTCACGGGCTGATCGCGGCAGCGCTGCGCGTACGAAGCCCCTGCAGTAAGATTGTTCGCATGACTACAAACGCAACGGCCGCGCACGCCCCGCTCAGCGCGCTGTCCGAAGAGGAGAGCGCGTTCCGCGATGCCGTGCACGACTTCGCGGAGCAGGAAGTCCGTCCGCGCGTGCAGGAGATGGAGCGCGCGGCGCGCATCGATCCCACCCTCGTGCCCGCCCTGTTCGAGCTCGGGCTCATGGGCATCGAGGTCGACGAGAAATACGGCGGCGCCGGTGGCTCGCTGATGATGGTGACGCTCGCGGTCGAGGAGATCAGCCGCGTCGACGCGTCTGCGGCGATCATGGTCGACGTGCAGAACACGCTCGTGAACTATCCCATTTCGCGCTACGGCACAGAGGCGCAGCGCGAGAAATATCTGCCGCGCCTCACGTCGAAGACGATCGGCGCCTATGCGCTCTCCGAGGCCGGCTCGGGTTCCGATGCCTTCGGCCTCGCAACACGCGCCGAGCAGCAGGGCGGCGGCTGGGCGCTCACCGGTCGCAAGCTCTGGATCACGAATGGCGCGGACGCCGGCGTTTTCGTCGTGTTCGCCAACGCGAATCCCGCCGCGGGCTACAAGGGGATCACCGCGTTCGTAGTCGAGCGCGACACGCCGGGCTTCACCGTCGGCAAGAAAGAGGACAAGCTCGGCATCCGTGCATCGAGCACCACCGAACTGCTCTTCGACGGCTGCGTCGTTCCCGCCGCGAACGTGCTGGGCGAGGTGGGCCAAGGGTACAAGATCGCGATCGAGACGCTCAACGTCGGCCGGATAGGGATCGGCGCACAGATGATCGGGATCGCGCGTGGCGCGCTCGACGCGACGCTCGAGTACGTGAAAGAGCGGAAGCAGTTCGCCACGCGACTCGCGGACTTTCAGGGCATTCAGTTCCAGCTCGCGCAGGCCGCGACCGAGCTCGAGGCCGCGCGGCTGCTCGTCTACAACGCCGCGCGGATCAAGGACAGCGGCCAGCCGTTCACCCGCGAGGCGGCGATGGCGAAGCTCTTCGCCTCACAGGTATGCGAGCGCGTGACATCGCTGTGCGTCGAGCTGCACGGCGGCTACGGCTACACCAAGGACTACCCCGTCGAGAAGTTCTACCGCGACGCGAAGATCGGAACGATCTACGAGGGCACATCGAACATGCAGCTGCAGACGATCGCGAAGCTGCTGCTCAAGTAGAGCGCGCCGCCGCTCAGCTGCGCAGGGCGCCGAGCAGCCCGGGGAGCGCGCCGATGATCCAGACGATCGCCGCCGCGATGTACGAATTCTGCTTCGAGACCTTTCCCGTGATTTGTAGCCCGATCGCGAGCAGAATCGTCTCCCAGATGGTGAAGACGTCGAGGCGGGTGACGAGCGACATGAGAATCGGCGATGCCGTCTCGGGGTCGAAGAGCGCGCCCACCCCCACGGTCAATCGCGCCATTCCGTTCAGACGCTCCGGCGTCGAGAGCAGGCCGATGAGCGCACCCACAATCGACGCGAGTATCTTGGGAAAAAATGCGTACGTCGCGACCATGATCCCCTGCGACGCCGTCTCCTTCGAGTCGAAGATCTTGCCGGTGAGCCAGAGCGTGACCCCCGTCAGCATCGCAATGATCGGGATCGCGATGATGATGAACACCGGCCCCAGCTTCTCGCCCATCGCGCGCTGCGACTGCATCTGCTCGGCCGTGACCTCGGGATGGGCCTTCGCCGCCTTCGCGAACGCACGACTCGTCTCGGCGTCGATCGCGGGCTGCACGAGCGGCTTCGTCCCGTAGAGCAAAATCCCGAAGAGCACCGTCAGCACGAGCAGCGGCATGCCGAATCCCGAATTCTCGCGGCGCCTGAACACCGCGGACGGCGACGTGAAGATGTCGATGAAATCTTCCCAGAGCGACGCGGTTGGTGCAGAAGGAATAGTCGCTGGCTCGGTCACGGTCCGACTCCACGCGTTGAGTGTGTGCAACTATGATCCACGTCAGTACGTAGTCACGCCAGTACACGTTTCGAACATTGTGCGCCGCTGCCCTGCCCTAACGTTACCGTAGCCTTCAATTGAGGTCTGCCGCCGTGCGCCGTGCGCTCCTCGTAACTCTTTTCACACTCGCCACTTCTCCGCTCGCGGCGCAGATCCCCGCCGCCGAATACGCCGCGCGACGCGACTCGCTCGCCGCGACGATGAGCGACGGTGTATTGATATCGCTCGGCGGCCACGAGCCGGCGGAGGATTTTCTCGCCTTCTATCCGCAGCCGTCGTTCTTCTATCTGACGGGCGTGACCGAGCCGGACGCGGTGCTCGTGATCGTCAAGCGAGCGAGCGCCGTCTCGATGACGCTCTTCGTGCAGCCGCGCGACCCGGCGCGCGAGGCGTGGACGGGCACGCGACTCGGCGCCGAGGGGATGAAGCGCGCGACGGGAATTCTCTCGCGCACGATCGACCAGCTTCGTCCCGCGCTCGATTCCCTGCTCGCTTCGGGCGGGACGCTCTCGGTGGTCGGAGATCTCTCGGGCAACGGATTCTCGACGCGCGACGAGCAGTTCGTCTCCGCGCTGCACGGCGATCACGCCGACCTGCACGTAGTCGACGCGAACGAGCTCGTCGCGCATCTCCGCATGCGACACAGCGCCTCGGAGCTCGCGCTCGAGCGCAAGGCGATCGACATCACCGTGCGCGCCCAGCGCGATGCGATCTCGTCGATTCGCCCCGGAGTGAACGAGTTCGAGATTCAGGCACTCATCGACTACACCTTTCGCAGGAATGGAGCGGACCGGCCGTCGTTCTCCTCGATCGTGGGCTCGGGCCCCAACTCCACCGCGCTCCACTACACCGCGAACGATCGTTTCATGAAGGACGGCGACGTCGTCGTCATGGACATCGGCGCGTCGTACCGTGGCTACGCGGCCGATGTCACGCGCACCGTGCCGGTGAGCGGCACCTTCACCCCCGAGCAGCGCGCGGTGTATCAGGTGGTGCGCGACGCGCAGCACGCCGCCGAGCTGGTCGCGAAGATCGGCACGACGTCGGCGCAGATGGACGACGCGGCGAACAAGGCGTTGAGCGCCGGGCTCACGAAGCTCGGGCTGATCGAATCGGGGGTCGGCACGTACGATCCCGGCACCGCGGGGTGCCACAGACGCGTCGCCGCTGGATGCGCGCAGCTCTCGCTCTTCTACATTCACGCGCTCGGCCACGCGATCGGGCTCGAGGTGCACGATCCGACGTCGTACACTATCGCGCCGGGAAATACCTTCACGCTCGAGCCGGGAATCTACGTTCGCCCCACCGTGCTCGACGAGCTCCCCGACACGCCGAAGAATCGCGCGATGATCGCGAAGCTGCGGCCGGCCGTGCAGCGCTACGCGAACATCGGCGTGCGCATCGAGGACGACTACTTCGCGACGGAGGGCGGCGTGGAGTGGATCTCGCGCGGGCCGCGCGAGGCGCGCGAGATCGAACAGATGATGCGCACGCGCGCTGCGGTGCCGGCGGCGCGCGACTCATCGATCGTAGACTGGTATCGCCAGACCGAGCCGGGCATCCGCTGAGCAAGCTGCCGGCTCGTCGCTCAGCCAGTCGTCCCGTGCAGGATGCCACTACGCACGCGCACGGCCTTCGCGGTCGCACCAGGCAGCGGCACGATCCGGGTCTGCACGTGCCAGGCGAAGTGCAGCGGCGCCACGAGTGAGCTTTGCTTTCCGCCACGCAGGATGGTGATTGGAATCATCGCGCTCTTTGCATCACCGTACCTCGCGCGCAGTTGCTGCGCGAGCGAGGGCGCATCGCCTTGGATATCGCCCACGCGTACGAGATCATCGCCCGCCTGTACTCCGGCCTGCTCCGCCGTGGATCCCGGCTCGACCGCCGTCACGCGCATGCCATTGTCGTCCTGCCCCATCGTGACGCCGAGCACCGGAATGCGCACCGAGTCGGAGAGCAACTGGAGTCCGCCGAGTGGAAGCACGCTCGGCCACGGATACGGCTCGCGCCCGTCGATGTAGCGCGTATCGAAATCCGCGAAAGACTTTCCGCCCGCCGCGCTCTCGACCGCCTTCCACCACTGCTCGCCGGTAAAACCCTTTCCCGCCTTGTACGCGTCGCGATACAACCCGCGCATCACATCGTCGAGCGAGCGATGGTTGTCGCTCGCGTCGCGGATGAGAATGTCGAGCATCAGCCCCGCGAGCGATCCCTTCGGATAGTACGCGTCCGCCGTGCCGTCGGTCGGATGGATCCACGCCGAGAGCGACGCGTCTTCGAGTCCGAACGGAGTGAGTGAGGCGACCTCGCCGATCTTCCCCGCCGTCGTCGCAAAGAACGCGGCCGAGTCGCTCACGCCGCTGCGCACGAGCGCGAGGTCGGCGTAGTAGTCGGTGACCCCTTCGCTCATCCAGAGCCACGCCGTCGGCTGCTCGTGCGCGTACTGGTACGGCCACATCTCCGCGGGGCGAAGGCGCTTCACGTTC
>PLMM01000412.1 GCA_003142495.1 Gemmatimonadota bacterium
GTGCTGCTCGATCTGATGATGCCCGGCGAGTTCGATGGCATGGCGGTGCTGAGCCAGCTGCGCGAGCGCTTCCCTTCTCTCCCCGTCGTGATGATGAGCGGGCGCGCGGAGCTCAGCGACGCGGTGCGCGCGACCAAGCTCGGCGCCTTCCACTTTCTCGAGAAGCCGCTGACGCACGAGGCGATGCTCCTGACTATCCGTTCTGCGCTCGACCTGCGTCAAGCGCGGCGCGAGGCGCAGACACTGCGCGAGGAGTTCGGGCTCACGGGCGAGATGATCGGGAGTAGCGCGGCGATGGATCGTGTGCGCGAGCTCATCGCGCGGATAGCGCCGAGCGATGCGCGCGTGCTCGTGATGGGCGAGTCGGGCACGGGGAAGGAGCTCGTCGCCGCCGCGATCCACTATGGGAGCCCGCGCCGCGACAAGCCATTCGTGCGCGTGAACTGCGCCGCGATTCCGCGCGATCTCGTCGAGAGCGAGATGTTCGGGCACGAGCGCGGCGCCTTCACCGGCGCGACGGACCGGCGCATCGGGCGCTTCGAGCTCGCGGACCAGGGCACGCTCTTCATGGACGAAGTGGGCGACCTCGGCGCCGAGGCGCAGGCGAAGCTGCTGCGCGCGATCGAGGCGAAGGAGATCGAGCGCGTGGGCGGCGGAAAGCCGATTCCGGTGAACGTCCGCATCGTCGCGGCGACGAACAAGAATCTCGAGAAGAACCTCGCCGAGGGGCTCTTCCGCGAGGATCTCTACTTTCGGCTGAACGTGATTCCGATGACGCTGCCACCGCTGCGCGACCGTTCGGAAGATGTCGACGCGCTCGTGCGCCACTTCTCCGAGCTCGGTCGCTCGCGCCGCGGCTACCCGGCGCCGCGGTGGAGCGCCGGCGCGCTCGATCTGATGCGCCGCTACCGGTGGCCGGGAAATGTGCGCGAGCTCGCGAACATCGTGGAGCGGCTGAGCATTCTGCACGCGGGCGCGGAGGTGACGGCGACGGATGTCGGCGCGGTGCTCGCGATCGACCGGAGTGCGCCGGCGGGCACGATGCCCACGGCCGCGGACACCGAGAAGCCGTTGGGCGATGCGCTCGACGACTTCGAGCGCGTGCTCATCTCGCAGGCGCTCGCGGCGGCGAATGGAAATGTGGCGGAGGCGGCGCGCAGGCTTCGCACCGATCGCCCGAATCTGTATCGGCGCATGCGGCGGCTGTCGATCGAGTGGAACGGGCCGTGATGCGCACTCGCGTGAGCGCGCTGATTCTTGCCGCTGCGATGCTCGCGAGCGCGAGCGTCGCGCCGCGCGCGCGCGCGCAGGCGGCCGACACCGCGCACGCCGGCCTCTCCTACGACGACGCGTCGGAGATCGCGTACCTCTTCAACTCCGTCGCCGGGCTGCGCAAAGCCGGCGAGACGACGATCGCTGCGGGCGACTCGGTGCACGGAAACGTCGCCGTGCTCACCGGGCCGCTCACGGTTGCGGGCACGGTGCACGGAAGCGTGATCGTCGTGAACGGCTCCGTGACGATCGCGCCAACGGGGCACGTCGACAACGACGTGATCGTCACCGGCGGAAGCGTGACGGGCGCGGACAGTGCGCACGTTGGCGGAGTGGTGCAGGCGCACAGCGACCCGCTCAAGTATCACGAGGCGGGCGAGCTGATCATCGCCGAGTCGCCGGAGGGCACGGAGATTCCGGATGCGAGCTGGTTCAAGCACTGGCTCAGGCGACACGTGCGCGCGCACAACGGCTTCGACATTGGGAGCGGGCCGTACAATCGCGTGGAAGGGCTGCCGGTGATCGGTGGCCCAGCGATTCGCCAGAACACGGGCATCGGCGTGCTACGGCTCTCGGCGCTCGGCATCTACCGCTCGGCCGACAACTTCGCCTGGAAGGGCGACAATCTCGGCTGGAACGCAAGCGGCGAGCTCACCGTCGGCGGCGTGCGCAACATCCGCTTCGGCATTGCCGGTTATGATGTCGTCCGCCCGACGGAGCAGTGGGAGCTGCGCGACGCCGAGGTGTCGCTGTCGAGCTTCTTCCTTCGCCATGACTATCGCGACTACTACAACACGAAGGGCGCGCACGCGTGGGTGAGCGTGCACGACGGGCGGAAGCTCTCGCTCGAGCTGAGTGTGCGCAACGAACGCTGGGAGCCGCGCGAGGCGCGCAATCCATTCTCGCTGTTCAAGGGTGGCGTGGACTGGCGTCCGAATCCCATACTCGATGATGGGCGCCTGTGGATCGGCGAGGCCGCGTTCCGGCTCGACACGCGAAACAACGTGCGCGATCCGTGGACCGGATGGCTGATCGACGCGACATTCGAGGCTGGGGGTACCGATCGCCTGACGCTCGGGCCGACGACTTTCCTCGCGCGCGACAGTTTGGCGGGATCGAAGGATCGCGTGCGTTACACGCGGCTGCTCGCGGACTTCACGCGCTACAACCGCGTCTCGCCGCAGTCGCAGCTGAACTTCCGCCTACTCTTCGGCGCGGGCTTCAACGGCGACGCGCTGCCACTCGAGCGGCGCTTCGCGATCGGCGGCGCGGGGACGCTGCCGGGCTACGACTTCAGGAATCCCGCGCACAGCGAGAATGTGCTGACGTGCGATGGCGGACCGCATCCCGCGGTGGGACTGCCGGCGCAGTGCGACCACATGCTGCTCGGCCAGGTCGAGTTCCGACACGACGCGCGCATTCGCCTCTTCGGGCGCAAGGACGCGGATGGCGCGCAGCGCTTCCGCATCGATCGACAGGTCGCGTTCGTGGCGTTCGCGGATGGCGGGCGCGGATGGCTCACGGGCGAGCGCTTCGGCGAGCTCCGGTATCCGTCGACGTCGTTCCCGTCGCTCGACACCTTCAAGTACGACGCCGGCGCCGGCGTCGACCTGCACTATCTCGGCTTCTACGTAGCCAAGTCGCTCACGGACTGGAGCAACTCGGCGAAGCTCTTCGTGCGGCTGAGGCACCGCTTTTAGCGTGCGCAAATTCCTCCGCGCGCTTCTCGTGGTGATGGCCACCGCACTTCCGCTCGCGCGAGCGGCGGCGCAAGAGCCCGCGCGCGTCGAAGTGGATATCGTCAACACGGCGTCCGGACAGCGCGGCGCGCCGACGGTGAAGAGCGTGCGGATCTTCTCGGATCGCGAAATCCGCGAGATGCTGCACAGCGGGTTCCCCGCGCGGCTCCACTATCGTCTCGAGCTGTGGGGCGCATCGGGATTTTTCGACGACCTCAAGCGGCAGCTCGAGTGGGATGTGATCGTACGCTACAATCCGCTCAAGCGCCGTTACACGGCCACGCGCATCGAGGGCGAGAAGGTCACCGCGCTCGGGAGCTTCGATGGACTCGATCCGATCGAGGCGGAGTTGTCGCAGGCCACTCAGCCGGCGCTCGCCGTGCCCGATGGGCACGACAAGTACTACTACAACCTCGTGCTCGATGTGCAGATGATCTCAGTGAGTGATCTGGACGAGGTCGAGCGGTGGCTGAAGGGAGATCTCGGCCCTGCCGTGCACGGAGCGAAGAATCCGGGCACGGCGATCGGACAGGGAGCGAAGATCTTCATCACGAAGTTGCTCGGCGGCCAGGACAAACACTACGAGGCGCGCTCGAAGGTCTTCCGGCCGCGCTAGTGGCTAGTCGCGCTCGCGATTTCCGAGCGCGAGTGGCCGATGTCCCGCACGCTCGATGTGCTCGAGCTGGTGCAGCGTCTCTTCGCCGTAGAACAGCTTGATGTAGTTCGACTGCGCCGGCGTGAGGCGACGAACGGCCCAGCTGAGATGCACGAAGTGCGGCTCGACGGGATGCGTCATCGGGTGCATGCCGATTTCTTCCGGCATGCGGTTTCCCTTGCGCGTGTTGCACGGCGAGCAGGCGGTGACCACGTTCGTCCACTCGTTCGTTCCGCCGCGCGAGATCGGGATCAGGTGATCGCGCGTGAGCGACTCGCGCGGCTTGAGCTCCACCTGCATGCGCCCGCAGTACTGGCAGCGATAGCGGTCGCGCGCGAAGAGGAAGGTGTTCGTCACCTGACGGCGGAAGCGGCGCGGCACGTGAATGAACTTCATCAGCCGAATGACCGCGGGGCGCGGGAGCGTGAGGCGCTCCGAGCGCACGAGGCGCCCGGGATCGCTCTCGACGATCTCCGCCTTGCCGTCGAGGACGAGACGAAGCGCCCGACGCATGGGAACCATGGTCAGTGGCTCGAACGAAGCATTTAGTGCCAGACATCCAACGACCACAATTCCCTCCGCGGCCGATACGAAAACTCCCGCCTGATCAATCAGTGCGGGAGCATGCCATCATGCAATCGTCACTGTGTCGTTCACCATAGTGAGCCATCCGAAGCGGTCCTCGATCTGGCCGCTGCAGATGCCCAGGTATTGCTCCTGAATCGCGCGCGTGATCGGCCCGGGCTTCCCCTCGCCAACCTGAATGCGATCCACGGAACGAATCGGCGTCAGCTCGGCGGCGGTACCCGAGAAGAACGCCTCATCCGCAATGTAGAGCATTTCACGCGGGATAGACTCCTCCCGCACTTCGTAGCCGAGGTCGCGCGCGATCACCATCACGGAATCGCGCGTGATTCCCTTGAGCACGCTGGCGCCAAGCGTGGGGGTGTAGACCACGCCGTCCTTCACGACGAACAGATTCTCACCGCTTCCCTCCGACACGTGCCCGGCGACATCGAGCATGATCCCTTCGGCGTACCGATCGATGCGCGCTTCCATCTTCGTGAGCTGTGAGCTCAGGTAGTTGCCGCTCGCCTTCGCCAGCCCCGGGAGCGTATCCGGTGCGGCGCGCCTCCAGCTCGACACACGGACATCGACGCCGACCTTGAGCGCGTCATCACCGAGGTAACGCCCCCAGTGCCAGGCGATGATGAACGTCTCGACCGGCACATCGACGGCGTAGACACCCATGTGCTCACCCGTACGAACGACGATCGGACGCAGGTAGCAGTGACGCAGCTCGTTGGCGGTGACCGTGTCCATCGCCGCCTGCATGAGCGTCTCCTGATCGTACTTGAGCGGCATACGGTAGATGCGGCACGAATCCTGGAGCCGCCGCANNGGCTCGGCCAGGCGGAACACGGCCGGGCCACCCGGCGTCTCGTAGCAGCGGATGCCCTCGAATACGCTCGACGCGTAGTGGACGGCGTGACTCATCACATGGATGGTCGCGTCGTCCCACGCGACGAACTGACCGTCGCGCCAAATCTTCGTCGTGCGTCCGGACTTGGTGTCTGCCATGGATTCCCTGAGGCGTCGTCGTACAGAAAGCGTATGACGCAAAATAACGGGAGGGACGGAAGTCGCGCCAGAGCGCAGCGCCGTGCACGACGACTAGTGGGCGTCGTGCGCGAGCGCGATGCTCGTCGAGTGGCAGGCCCTTCTTGTCGATGATCGAGAGCGGTACCGGCTTCTGCCAAGTTGTCCCGCCACCGTCGACGGAATCGACCCGTGCCGCGTAGGGACGCAGACACGGATCGAAACCCTCAGAAATGAAAGCCATTGCGAAGTGTGAAGACGCCGGCGTTGAATCCGAACGCGCCCACTCCCACGGTCGAGCGGATTCCGAAGCTCAGATCGAAGGAGTTGATGCCGACCGAGATGCCGGCGCCAATTCGTCCGAGATTGGTGACCTCCGTGATGTTCTTCGGCGTCGCCACCGTCCAGCCGGTACCGGCGCGACCAGCCCATATCCCGCTGGAGAAGCCGTACTCGCCCTCCGCGGTCATTAATGACGACTTCGCGCTGAATCCCGAGTTGATGTTGAAACTCACCCTCGGCTCGCGGACGGCGGCCGCCGGTGACGAAAGGACGCTAGTAGTTGTCGTAGTTTTCTGCGGGAAGTTTGTTGATGGCTTGCTGGAAACCGCTCCTCGGCCGCTCGTCATAGGCGAGTATGACCATGTGAAGCTGAAACCAACCGTAGGCATTCGGGTCTTTGGCCAGCTTCGAGTATTGGCGACCAAAATAGTGCCGGGCGTCCTCGCCGGCGGGAACGGGGTTGGGCAGTTTCGCTTGAATGGTCCGGAAGTCCTTGATGAGTTTGGCCAGATAGGCAGCGTCATGTTCCCGCCACCACGCGATGCTGATCCGGTTCGCAATGGTTTCATATTCCCACCGAGCGGTCTTGGCGTTCCGTCGGGCAGTCGCTGCCATTTTGTCCCGCCTTTGCTCAATGACCTGATCCTCCATCCAATGCCCCAGTTCGTGCACGAGGAAGAATCGATGGAACATCTCTCGAAATAGCTGCTTACCACTCGGTTGGTCGCCTGCGTACTCGGCCCACTGGTCGAAGGTGGCTTGAATGGGCGCTGGCAACTTCTCCCAGCGCTCCTCATGGACGACATTCCCGGTTCCCATGTCGTAGAACGAGAGTCCCGGGCCGGCATCAATGCGAACTTTCGGCACCTTGGTATTCAGATCAAAGTCGTTGATGTGGGCGCGGGCTTCGACCTTGGCGGCAAGCGCCTGCTCCTCATCAAGAACCGGATCTCGCCGAGGCGACGGAGACTGTGAGTGCCCGTCCGTCGCAGCCATACCGAGAACAAGCAGAAATAGATTTCTTCTCATGGGTTCAAATTCCTCATTGCTGCCGAATCAATCGGAGCCGCGCGGCGTGCGCGATGGCCCGAATCGGTCCGAACAGGCGGCGCGACCGCCCGCTGCGCGGAGGTCCGGACGATCGCGGGCCCGCTGGCACGCACGGGCCTAGTGAACTACTGATGCGCGTCCTGGCCGAGCGTGATGCTCGTGCCTGGATACTGGGGATTGAAGTCGATCATGACCTGCTCATTCCACTTGGCCATGTGAAATTCGATCTCCTTGTGCGGTGTCGTGGTGTCGATGTACCCCGAGACCTTCTCCGTCGCGCCGGTGAGGCGCGAGCGATACCACGCGACGACTGTGGGGTACGGGTCGTTCGACGTGGCGCTGAAGACGGCTCCCTGCGTGGGTGGATGACCCATCATCGAGGCCGAGGTCAGATTCGGGTACGTCGGCAGATCGGTGAGATTCTCGGCTATTTTCGAGTTGCTCGAAGATCCCGGTGAACCGCTCGAGCCCGCACCTGCCGATTTGGAGCAGCCGGACGCGGCTGCCAGCAGGAGGGCGATGGTCGTTGCGACGGTGGCGCGATGCGATGTGAACATGAGAAAGGCTCCTCCCCTCATCAGGGCGAGTGACGGCGGCGCCAAACGCACGTGATGCGGGCCGCTCGGGAGCCAGTATGGAGGAGCGTCGTCGCCTGCTCGTCACTCGGCCGTCTCCCAGCGCGCGCTACTGGCCTTGANNGCCAGTAGCGCGCGCTACTGGCCTTGATGACCGGCCATCCAGCCTCGAGGGCTTCGGAGATCTTCTGCACACGTCCGTGAAGGTCGAGATCCTCGTTGAGCAGCTCCCAGTTCCATACTTTGGGAATTCCTGCCACCGCGACGAACTTCGCGGGCTCGGCGCCGAGCGCGAAGATGAGCGCCGACTCGGGATCGGCATCCGCGGAGCCGGCCAGCGATGAGAGATCAAAGGCAGCGAGATCGGCCTCCTTCCCCACTTCGAGCGAGCCGACGCGACCTTCGAGCCCGAGTGCGCGCGCGCCGCCGAGCGTCGCGAGCTCGAGGGCGCGCGCGGCGGGGAGCGCATCCGATTGCGCGGCGCGCACGCGCTGCGCGAGCACCGCGGCGCGTGACTCCTCGAGGAGGTGCATGCGGTTGTTCGCGGCCATCGAGTCGGAGCCGATGCCAACCGCGATGCCCGCGTCGAGCAGCTCGAGCACGGGCGCGATCCCGTGGCCGAGCTTCGCGTTGGAGATCGGGCAGTGGGCAACGGTACTCTTGGATTTCGCGATGGCGGCGATGTCGCTGTCGCTCACGCGCACGCAGTGGATGAGCAGCGGGTGCGCGTCGAGCACGCCGAGCTTACCAAGCAACGCGATCGGCGACGTCGCGCGCGGCGCGACGGGAAAGCCGCGCGCGCGATGCGCATCGGCGAACGGGCCCTCGCCCTCGCACACGAAGCGGTGCTCGGCGTCGGACTCGGCGATGTGGATCGCTATGCGGCGCCCCGAGCGCGCGACGAGGGCGAAGAGCGGATCGGAGACCG
>PLMM01000313.1 GCA_003142495.1 Gemmatimonadota bacterium
TCCTTCGTGTAGTGCGTCGTGATGTCCTGGTCGGCCGTGAGCACATTGCGGTGCACCGGCTCGAGCGTCGTCTTCGCAACGTAAAGCGAATCCGTAAGCGTGATCGTGTTGATCTGCCTCGATTCCGCGAGCAGCCACATCGGCTTTCCTTCGTACGTGGACTCCGAGAGCTCCAGCGTACGCCAGCCGAGCTTGTGCGCCTGCCCTTCGGAGAAGAGGCGCGCGACGTAGATGCGCTTCGAAGGCTTGAGCGACGCCGCCGACGGCGCGACGAGCGCCGGATTCGCGGCTGCGGCCGTGGCAGCCGGCATCGCCGGTGCGGCGGTGTTCGTGGCCGGGAGCGGGTGCGCGGGCGCCACATCCGCCGCGGGCTTCGCGCCGTGCGAACACGCCGACATCACACCGGCGCATGCAGCCAGCGCCATCACGAACGAACCAGTCTTTCGAGCCCTCACGTTTCCTCCATAAGTGACAATCCGCTCACCCCGCACACTAGCTCGCGGGGCCGCAGATACGATCGATGTCATCGAGACCTACGAGCACTTCGCGCGCTTTGGATCCATCCGCAGGCCCGAGGATCCCGGCCTCCTGCAGCTGATCGATGATTCGCGCGGCACGTCCATAGCCAACCTTGAGCCTGCGCTGCAACAGCGACGTCGAGCCCAACTGATTCTGCACGACCACCTCTGCCGCCTCGCGAAAGAGCTTGTCGCGCTCCCCCGCAATCTCGGCGTCGGCTGCATCACTCGTCGACACCGCCTCGCGCTTCCGCATCTCCTCGAGAATGTCCGGCTCATGAGACACCGGCTCCTCGACAATGAGACCTTCGGACTCGAGCACGCGGCGCCGCTCGAGCTTCTTCGCCTCGTACCACCCCATCAGCGCTTCGGTATCCTCCGAGGAAATATACGCGCCCTGCAGGCGCGCAGCCTCCGACTTCCCCGGCGGAATGAAGAGCATGTCGCCGTTGCCGAGCAGCGACTCCGCGCCCATCCCGTCGATGATCGTGCGGCTGTCCACCTGCGAGGCGACGCGAAACGCAATGCGACTCGGAAAGTTCGCCTTGATCAACCCCGTGATGACGTTGACGCTCGGCCGCTGCGTCGCGAGCAGGAGATGGATGCCGATCGCGCGCGCCTTCTGCGCGAGCCGCGCGAGCGGCGGCTCGACCTCGCCCTGCACCGTCATCATCAGGTCCGCGAGCTCGTCGATCACGACGACGATGTACGGGAGATGCTTTCCCATGTACTCGGTGTTCTCGAAGGCGACATCCTTGCGCGTTGCGACCTTCAGCTTGTCGCCATTCTTGAGACGGCGATTGAAGTCCTGGATGTTGCGGCATCCATTCGCAGCGAGCAGCTCGTAGCGCTCCTGCATCTCCATCTCCGCCCACTTGAGCACCGACGCCGCATCGCGACTGTCCGTGATCACCTTGTGGCGCAGATGCGGAAGCGTGTTGTACACCGAGAGCTCGACCATCTTCGGGTCGACCATCAGGAAGCGCAGCGTCTTCGGCGTGTGCTTGTAGACGAGGCTCGTGATCACCGTGTTCACGCACACGGATTTTCCGGAGCCCGTCGCGCCAGCGATGAGCAGATGCGGCATCTTCGCGAGATCGGCGATCACCGGCTTCCCCTCGAGATCCTTGCCGAGCGCGATCGGGAGTGCGGCGCGAGCGTTCTTGAACTCGGGCGACTCGAGCAGCTCGCGGAACGCGACAATCTCCGACGTCGGATTCGGCACCTCCACGCCCACTGCGCCGCGCCCCGGGATCGGCGCCACGATCCGGATGCTCGCGGCGCGCATCGCGAGCGCCAGATCGTTCGAGAGATTCGCGATCTGCCGAACCTTCACGCCGGGCGCAGGCTCGACCTCGAACTGCGTCACCACCGGCCCCGTCGTGCGCCCGACGATCTCGGCCTCCACGCGGAAGGTGCGGAGCGCGTCGGTGAGCTTTACGCCCATCGCGTCGAGCTCCTTCTTTCCGAAATCCGGATTGCGCGGCGCCGCTGGTGTGAGCAGCTCGGGCGGCGGAAGCTCTTCGTCCGCGAGCGACGCTTCATCCGTCGCGTCGATCGCAGCCGCGATGCGCTCATCGTGCTCGGCGCCCAAGTCCGCGCGCGATTTCTTCTTCTTTTTTCCGCGCGCATTGTCATCGAGGAGTTCCCCCGCACTCTCGCTCATGAGCGTCGCGTCGATCTGCGGCATCTCCTCGGGCGGCGGCTCCAGCAGCGCCGCGGGCACGACGAGCGAATCGATCTCCTTCTTCTTCTTGCGCGAACGTGCCGGCTGGGCCGCCACCGCCTCGAACAGCTCGGGGCGCTGCACGCGCACGCCGATCAGCACGCGAATCGGATTCCACGCGAGCGTCAGCACCGTGAGCCCGCACAGGAGCATCGAGATGACGAGCCACGCGCCCACCGGCCCGAAGAAGGCGTACAGATAGTAGGCGACGAATGCGCCCCACACGCCATCCACAGCAGTGACCAGCCGCTCGCCGTGCTCGACGCCCAGTCCGCACGCCACCGGTAACAGCACTACCAGCCCGGCGAGAAAAAGCATCCACGAGCGATCGGTGTCCGAGCGCATGCGCCCGAACAGCCGCAGCGCGTGCACCGCAGGCACGAGCGGGAGCAGAATCGTCGCCGGAATGCCCAGAAACTCGAACAGCCCGTAGCGCAAACACGAGCCGACGGGACCCATGAGCCCGTGCGCCTCGATGCACGAGCTGGTCACCGACGTTCCCGCGCCCGCGACAATCGTGACGGCGAGGAAGAGCGCGAAGACGAGCAGCACCACCCCGACGAGCTCGCGCTTGAGCCGTCCTTCCATCGCTACCGCTCCCGGTCGGGGCCGAGCAGCGTGATCTGCCGATCCTGAAAGATCGGGATCACAGGACAGGAGTCCACGGCCGCGCAGCTCTCGAGATCCGCGGCGAAGCCCGCCTCGACCAGCGCCTGCCCTGCTTCCGAATCCGCGAACAGGTGATCGAGGCGATCGCCGTACTTGCGATCGATCACCGTGCACGCGAACGCGCCGTCGCCGATCTCGACCTTCGAGAGGCGCTTTGCGATCGCGCGCACGTATCGCCCCGCGCACGCCGCATCTTCGAGCGAGAAGAGCTTGTCGCGCCCCGCGCAGATCAGCGTCACATCGGTTCCGCCACGCACCGCCGTGCGCATGAGCACCGCTACCGCCTCGAGATTCACGTACGACGCAACCACCACGTCGCGTGCGCCCTGGAGCCCCACCATCGCCGCGGTGCCGTTCGTCGTCGTGAGCAGCACGGTCTTTCCCTCGACCGCCTCGCGCGTGAACTCTCCCGGCGAGTTCCCCAAATCGAAGCCCGGCACGATCAGCATCTTCCGCTCGCCCGCGAGGCGCACCTCGCCCCTGTCGAACTGCTTCGCGCGCGTGATGACCTCGTCGGCGCTCTCGAGCGGGACGATGTTGCGCGCGCCGTTGCCGAGTGCGACCGTGATGCTCGTCGACGCGCGAAGCACATCGATGACGGCGACGACGCGCCCGGCGACGAGCGCAGGCGTGTTGGTGGGCGGCCCAAAGACTACATCAATGCGCATTACGGCTCCCGCAGCAGATCGCTCTCGCGCTCCAGAAACTTCGTGTCCACTTCGCCGGCCTGAAAACGTGCATTCTGCATCACGCGGCCGAGAAAGGGGATCGTCGTGGTGACGCCTTCGACGATGAAGAAATCCAGCGCGATCTGCATCCGCTTGATCGCTTCCATCCGCGTGCTCCCCTGGCAGATCAGCTTCGCCAGCAGCGAATCGTAATACGGGGGCACCGTGTAGCCGGTATAAATGTGCGTATCGACGCGCACACCGGGGCCGCCGGGCGGATTGAAGACGTCGATGCGCCCCGGCGACGGCTGGAAGTTGCGCGCCGGATCCTCGGCGTTCACGCGCACCTCGATCACGTGCCCGCGCAGCGGCGGCATCGATGTGATCGACAGCTTCTCCCCCGCCGCGACGCGAATCTGCTCCTTCACGAGATCGACGCCGGTGATCATCTCCGTAACGGGATGCTCCACCTGAATGCGCGTGTTCATCTCCATGAAGTAGTACGACCCGTCGGTGTCGAGGAGCATCTCGATCGTCCCCGCGCCGACGTAGTCGATCGCCTTGGCGCCGCGCACCGCATCGTCGCCCATGCGCTTGCGCAGATCGGGAGTCATCGCGGGACTCGGCGATTCCTCGATCAGCTTCTGGTGGCGGCGCTGCACTGAGCAGTCGCGCTCACCGAGATGGATGACGTTGCCGTGCGAGTCGCCGAGAATCTGGAACTCGATGTGGCGCGGGCGCGCGAGATATTTCTCGACGTACACGTCGTCGCTGCCGAACGCCGAAAGCGCCTCGGAGCGCGCGAGCTGAAAGGCGCGCGCGAAGTCATCGGGATCATTGGCGACGCGCATTCCCTTTCCGCCGCCGCCCGCAGCCGCCTTGATGATGACGGGAAAGCCGATCTCGCGCGCGAAGCCAAGCGCCTCCTCGACGTCCTCGACGGGGCCCGGCGTGCCTGGCACGATCGGCACGCCCACCTCAGCCATCGTCTTGCGCGCGGTGGCCTTGTCGCCCATGAGGCGGATCTGTGAGGCGGTGGGGCCGATGAACGTGATGTTGGACGCGGCGCACGTCTCCGCGAACTCCGCGTTTTCGGCGAGAAAGCCGTAGCCGGGGTGGATCGCATCGGCGCCGGTAATCTCGGCGGCGGCGATCAGCCGCGGGATCTTGAGATACGACTCGCGCGCCGACGCCGGCCCGATGCAGACGTCATCGTCGGCAAAGCGGACGTGGAGCGACTCGCGATCGGCTTCCGAGTAGACGGCCACCGTCTGAATGTCGAGCTCGCGACAGGCGCGTATGATCCGAAGCGCGATCTCGCCGCGATTGGCGATCAGGACTTTCTTGAACATCAGTTGGTGTACCCGGCGTGGCGGCGCGAATGGCCAGCCGTGCTGTCAGCCATCGCCTTCGCGTTGAAAGTCGTCCCAGCTCGTGTCACTGGAACCCTCGACACCTTGCGCGCGCAAAGCAAGCTCGCTCGGGTTGGTGGCGAAGAATAACGCGTTCTCGTAGGTAATGACACCACGCGTATACCACTGCATGAGCGATTGGTCGAAGCTCTGCATCCCGTACTGCACTGTCCCTTCCTTGATCAGATCGGGGATGTCGAGCGACTTCGTCATGTCGCGAATTTGATCGCGCACCGCGGCGGTGTTGATCAGGATCTCGACCGCGGGAATGCGACCGGGCTTGTCCGAGCGCGGCACGAGACGCAGCGAGATCACTGCGGAGAGCGCACTCGCGAGCGTGAATCGCACTTCGTTCTGCTGGTGCGGCGCGTAAAAGGAGAGCACGCGGTTGATGGTCTGCGTCGCATCCGTGGTGTGCAGCGTCGAGAAGACGAGGTGTCCCGTGTCGGCGGCCTTGAGCGCGACCTCGAGCGTCTCCGTGTCTCGAATCTCACCGATCAGGATGACGTCGGGGTCCTGTCGCAGCACGCGGCGAAGCGCCACGCCGAAGCTGCCGGTGTCCGCGCCGACCTCGCGCTGGTTGATGCTCGAGTTGATGTCGCGATGCAGGAACTCGATCGGATCCTCGATCGTGATCACGTTCGCGTGGCGCTTCTCGTTGATATGCTGCAGCATCGCCGCGAGCGCCGTCGACTTTCCGGATCCCGTCACACCCGTGACGAGCACGAGACCGCGCGGACGCAGCGCGATATCCTCGACGATCTTCGGCAGGTTGAGCTCCGCACTCGTCTTCACCTGGTACGGTACCGCGCGCATGGCGTACGCGATCGTGCCGCGCTGCTGATACACGTTCACACGAAAGCGGCCGATCCCCGGAACGCCAATCGCAAAGTCGGCCTCCTTCGCCTCCGCGAACTCCTTCACCTGCTTCGGCGTCATGATCTGCTCGGCGAGCGCCTTCAGATCTTCGGGCTTGAGCGGCGGCAGATCGAGCGAGAGCAGATCGCCGTTCACGCGCAGCACCGGCGGGCGACCGACCTTGAGATGTACGTCCGATGCGTTCTGCTGGATCATCCGCTGCAACACCGCCTTGAAGTTGAACGAGGCGGGGGTGGCGGGTACCGGAATGTCCACCTGCGTCGGTACACGCGGCGTGGGTGGCACATCAATCGGAAGCGGAATGATCGTGGGGTTAGCCATTCGGGTCGACGCGGAAGAGGACCTGTCCGTACTCGACCGGATGCGCGTCAGTCACCAACAGCTCGCGCACCACACCCGAATATTCGGACTCGATCTCGTTCATGATCTTCATCGCCTCGATGATGCAGAGAATCTGCCCCTTCTCGACGCGTGTCCCCTCAGCCACATACGGCGGGATTCCCGGCTCGGGCGAGCGATAAAAAGTGCCCACCATTGGCGACTTCACCTCGAGCAGCTTCGCTTTCGGTGCTTCCGCCCTGGTCTGCCCGTCATCTTCGGCGGCAAGGGGTACCCCTTCCGACGGTGTAAGTCGGCTGGACGTAACGGCCTGGGGAATGATCGCCGGAGCGGAAACAGCTGGCGTCACCATCGCCCCGCGCTGCTGCGGAGTCTTGGAGATCCGCAGCTTCATTCCCTTGTCCGTCGAAATCTCGATCGAGTCGACCGATGAACCGTCGAGCAGCTCGACGATCTTCTTTACGTAGCGTAAGTCGATCATAGTCCGATTGGGGTGATCGCTCGCGTGATCGTCACGCGATTTCCATCAGCTCGCGAGGAAACGACGTCAGTATACGCGGTCCCGCGGGGTCGAGCACCACATCGTCCTCGATGCGTACGCCGCCCCACCCGGCGCGATAGATCCCTGGCTCGATCGTGACGACCGCCTGCGTGGGCAACACACTTTCCGCAGTCCTCGACAACCGTGGTGCCTCGTGCACCTCCAATCCAATGCCGTGGCCGAGACTGTGTCCGAACCCCTCCCCCTGGCCGCGCTGTTCAATGTACTGCCTGGCCAACGCATCGGCATCCCGCCCCGTCATCCCCGCGCGCACGTTCGCCGAGGCGTGCGCGTTCGCGCCTCGTACGATCTCGTAGAGCTCCTTCTGCTCATCCGATGCGCGCCCGATCACGAAGGTGCGCGTCACGTCGGAGCAGTAGCCCTCGACGATCGCACCATAATCAATGAGAAGGAAGTCTCCGGCGCCAACCTGGCGGTCCGCGGCCCTGGCGTGCGGCAGCGCCGCGCGCGGCCCCGACGCCACGATCGTCTCGAATGGGAAGCCCTCGCTCCCCTCCGCGCGCAGCGACTGCTCGAGCACTCCCGCGATCGCGAGCTCCGTCATCCCCGCCTTCACCTGCGGCACCGTGCGCTCGAGCGCGCGCCGCGCGACGTCCGCCGCGCGCTGAATGCGCTCGATCTCCTGCGGATCCTTCCGCTCGCGCAGCGCCTCGACGAGATCGTTCGTCGGACGCCACTGCCAGCGCGCGCCGGCGCTGAGCAGCCGCTCGAAGTCGCGATGGATCAGCTGCGCGGACTCGAAGCCGACGACCTTCACGCCGACCATCTCGGGGAGCAGCTGCCAGAGTCCCGTCCACAGGCTCTGCGGCTCGATCGCCACGCGCGCGAAGTCGCCGACCTCGTCGCGCACCTGCGTCGCGTAGCGGAAATCGGTGATGAAGAGCGTCTCACGCGCGGTCATCAGCACGAGCGCGCTCGAGCCGGAGAAGCCGGTGATGTAGCGAATGTTGGGGAGGCTGGTGAGCAGCACCGCGTCGAGATGCGCGGCGACGAGCGCCTCGCGAAGTGCAGTGCGGCGTTCGCTCCGGCGGTCAGCCACGGGGCGCGAGCCGCGCGACAAGCCCACGAAGCGCCAGCTCGTAACCGATCGGCCCGAAGCCGCAGAGCAATCCAACCGCGCTGCTCGCCAGAACTGTGTGACGCCGCTCGGGCTCGCGCGCGAAAATGTTCGAGAGATGCAGCTCGACGAACGGCACCTCGGCGGCGGCGAAGGCGTCGCGGATCGCGAGGCTCGAGTGCGAGTACGCGCCGGCGTTGATGAGCGCGCCCTGCGCCCTGCCGCGCAGCCCGAGAATCACATCGACGAGCTCGCCCTCGCCGCTTTTCTGCGCGAACTCGAGCTCGACGCCGAGCTCCGTGCCAACCTTGCGCAGCCGCGCCTCGATGTCTGCGAGTGTCTCCGTGCCATAGACCGCTGGCTCGCGTGTGCCGAGGAGATTGAGGCTCGGTCCATTTAGCACTGCGATCCGCACTATTTTTTCAGCCCGTCCAGCCATTCGTGGAACAGCTCGAGATCGGATTGCGAGTCGTCGGAGAGCGATGCGGTCTCCACCGCCGCGGCGCTCTTTCCGTCGCCGGCATTGCCGTTCTCGCGATTGGCGAAGAACTGATCGAAGGAGACGGTGGGCTGGCTCGCGCGCGCCTCGCCATCGGCGCGCGCGCGCGAGCTCTGGAAGACGTCGTCGAGCGAGAGCGCGTCGGACGCAGCGCGCGTCGGTTGGCCGGCGGGGCCTGACGCTTCGGTGGAGAACTCCTCGGAGAACGCGCTCGCGAGCGAGTTGGCGGCGCGTTCGTCGTTCGGCGCGACGACCTTCGCGTTCCCGGAGAAGAGCGTCTCGAGCGCTGAGCGATCGGCATCGCTGACGGCTTCCGGCGGCGCGGCCGAGGGAGCAGCCGCGGGCGCGGATTCGGGCGCGGATTCGGGCGCGGATGCAGGCTTCGGTGCGGGCATGGCTTCCGGCGGCACCGCGAACGACGTCGTGTGCTCGAGCGATGCGGCCGACCACGGCTCCATCGATGCGGCAGGTGCCTCGGCGGCTTCGGGCGCGTGCCACGATGCCGCGGCCGGCGCCGTGCTCTCGGCGGCGGGCGCCGCGGCGCTGCTCGCGCTTGGCGCGCTCGACGGTCCCTCGTTGCTGATCCCCTCCGGCGGACGTCGCGTTGCAAACGACGTGAAGAACGTCCGGATCGACTGCGTCGAGTACGGGCGGTTCTTCGCGGCGCTGATGACGTCCTGCGAGATGTCGGCGATGAGAGGAATGCTCGAGTGCGCGCCGCGCTCGAGTGCCGCTATTCGCTCGGCGTACGATTTATCGTCGGGATTCTTCTCGGCCAGATGGCGATAGACGTAGATCGCCTGGTCGATGTGTCCCTGCTCGCGCAGCAGCTCGGCGCCCGACTCCGTCATCATCAGATCGGGAAGCAGCGCATCGGTGGACGTGCGGCCGCTCAGCTCGAGCATGCGGCCGATCGTCGGATCGTACGGCTCCTCGTCGAACGTCGGACCATGCTCCTCTGCGGCATGTGCCGAAGCAACGTCGTTCGAGCCGACGTTCTCAGCGTGCGCCGGCTTTTCGAGCTCCGGCTCCGCGAACAGCGCCGCGAGCTCCGCCGCCGTTGCCGGCGCGACCGATTGCTCCGACGTCGTGCGCAGCGGCGGGAGCTCGGCGTGCAGCTCCTCGGCCTTGTCGGGCGCGAGCGCCGCGATGTCGATCATCGCGGGCGCGCTCGGCGCCTCGGGTATCGATGCGGCAGCTGGCTGCGGCACCACTGGCGACGCGGCCGGCGGCGTAGGCGAATGGCGATCAAAGCCGCCGACATATTCGGGAAGCGCGGCGGACACCGACTGCTGCTCGAGAAGCGGTGCGGGCGCGGGAGCCTCGACCTTCGAGGGCGCGGGAGCCTTCTCGGCTGCAGGACTTTCCGGAATCACACCGATCGTGAAGCGCGGGCGAGTGGGCTGCATCGCCTGCGCGGAGAGCGGGGTGACTTCGCTGTCGGGATGGATGTCGCTCCAGCTCACGGGCGACACTTCGACCGGCGTTGGGGAGCGGGGCGCGCCGACGGTGCCCGCGGGAACCGCCGCCGTCTGCGTCGGGACGTCGAGCGCTGCGAGCTGCGCGGCGATGTCCTCGTTCTGTGGATCGACCTCGAGAAGCTTGTGATACCATCCGCGCGCGGCGTCCAGATCTCCGCTCTGGCGCGCGATGTCACCGAGCTGCCGCAGCGCGATCAGATTCTCGGGATCGAGCGAGAGCGCGGTTTCGAAGGTGGAGCGAGCCTCCTCGGGCTGTCCTCGCTCGAAAAGCGCCTGTCCGAGCACGATGTAGCCGCTGATTTACGTCGGCTGCAGCGGCACGTGCGCGCGGCAGATCTCGATGGCGACGTCGAGATCTCCCGATTTTCGATATTCATTCGCGAGCCGCGCGAAGACCCGGCGCGGATTCTCGGCGAATTGTTTGCGGAGGTCTTCGATCAGGGCGGAGTTGGCCATTCAAGCCCTCGGGGAGGCCGCGCAGCAGTCGGCGGCTGGACGTCGGTGAAGATACATGAATCTGACGATCGAAGTCAATCGGAAGTCATACGCTGCCTTGATTTTACGTCTCCCGATCCGATAACTTTGGTGGCTCAGCCTGCCCGTTTCTCTCACGTGGTTGCAAGGAGTCAGGATCGTGCTTCAAAGCATGCGGAGCGCCGCCAGGTACATCTGGATAGTCATCGCAGCCATGTTCCTGATCGGCTTCGTGTTCTTTCAGCAGTCCGGCCTGTCGGACAAGAAAGTCACGTCGGGAACGCCGATAGCGACGGTCAACGGCACGGATATCAACTACCTCGACTTCGAGCGCGCCTCGCAGAATCGGATACGGCAGGAGCAAGAGGGGTCGGGCGGCAAGACGCTGACGCTC
>PLMM01000380.1 GCA_003142495.1 Gemmatimonadota bacterium
AGACGCGCTGGACTTAGGATCCAGTGGGGAAACCCGTCCGGGTTCGAGTCCCGGCTTTCGCATAGTGTTGACACGCAACGAGCTGGGCCGCCTCAGCAGTTGCAAGTCAATCAGCAGTTGCAAGTCAAGAAGACGCTGTTCGCTGAGGTCGTAGTAGAAGTCGCAGTGCGGCGCGTGTTGCTCACGAACGCGCCTCCGCCTGGCGCTCGTCCATCGTCGGCTGAAAGCGACCATAGATCTGCGCGACATGGAGCACGGTAGGCGGGTCCGAGTTGCGCGGCGATCACCTCGAGTGGCAGGCCGTGCTTCCGCCACCGCACCTCCAGCGAGTGCCGGGCATCGTGGACCGTCAAATCGTCGATCTTGAGCCGCGCACACGCCTGCTTGTGAAACCAGTAGATCTTGTAGCGCGAGATCCCCGCGAAGATCGGCGTGATGGCGTAGTCGATCGGCTCGACTCCAGGCGCGGTCATCACGTCGTGGAGCGTTGCAAGCCCTGCCGTAATCGCCGCGGGCGTGAGCTCTGAAATGAGCATGCGCTTGCCCGTGAAGCGGTCGACCTGCCGGCGATACGTTTCCGCCGTTCCAGTCGCATGTCGAAGCGCGGCTCGCCATCTTCCGCTACATCGAAGGCTGGTACAACCCTCACGGTCGTCACTGCGCACTCGGACAACGGTCACCCATCACTTTTGAACGACAGCACGCACCGACACCAACCGCCGCTTGAAATCCCAACTACCACCGCTCCACCGAAGCGGGGCAACTCCAACTCCAGGCCGAGTGCGTCGACGCAGTCGCGATGTGGCGAATCACCCTGACGCCATTGATTGTAAATGATGCTCGTAATGTGACTTCTGTCGTGTCCGGGGTTAATAAAGCCGATCGAATCGCAGAAGTGCTAGAAGGTCCGCACGCGCCGTACCGCTTGCCGGCGCAGGCGATCCTCCCCGTGCGGGGACGCCTCACCTGGCTGCTCGATGAGCCTGCGGCCTCGCGCATTCGTGCCGGCCGGCCCGGCCGAGCCGAAGTGGAGTTACGAGCATGAACGTGATGAGGTTAGCAGAGTTACTGCTGGACGGGTCCGAACTCACGCCAGGACAGCTCGCAGAAGTGCGCGCGATCGGCACAATGGCCTACTCGGAATTCGCGCGAGGGGAAGCTCCCGCGGATACCTTCGAGAGGGTTTGCGCACGACTGCGCCTGATGCTGACGACGCGTCAAACCGGCCGATTTGACGAGAATTTTCGGGCGTGGCGCGCAAGGCACGGTCGAGACGGCATGCCGGATAGTCGTGAGAGTTGATCCAGCATGATTTTCCTCCGCCTCTCGCCCGGTCGCGGCATCAGCGCTTCGTGGCGCACGTGACCACCCTGCGACGTATTCTCAGTGGCGGTCGCGAGCCAATGCGCAAGACGCGAGATACCGCGCGCAGCTTGCGCGACTGCGAAGCCGCCGAGGGGTGGTGCTCGGTCTCGTCTCCCATGCGAGAACTGTTCAGCGCGGACCAACTGGGCCAGTCCGCCCGTGAGCTTGCCCGACGGCAACGGAGCGAGCCCGAGGGGGCGCCTCAGGTGCGCCGCCTGCGGGGGCTCGGGGTATTGTTGGCTAAGCTCACCGATAGTGAGCGCGTGTTGCGCGACGTTCGCCGCACGCTACTCCGTGCGACTGGTCGAGGGCTAGACATCAGCCCCGCAGGCGCCTGGTTGCTGGACAACTTCTTCATTGTCGTTGAGCACGCTCGCGAGATTCGGGCAAGCATGCCACGCCGGTACTATGACACACTGCCCAAGCTCTCCACGGGCACACTGTCAGGCTATCCTCGCGTCTACGAAATCGCTCTCGAGCTCATCGCCCACACGGACGGCCAACTCGATCAGCAAAACATCGAGATCATGATGCGTGAGTATCAAAGCGTCGAGCCGCTCACGCTGGGCGAGCTGTGGGCGTGGCCTGTCATGCTCCGAATGGGATTGCTCGAGAACGTTCGTCGCATGGCGATGCGGACAGCGCTCGACCTGACGGATGTCGCGTGCGCGGACGAATGGGTTGGTCGTTTCCGCGAGGCCGCCGGCGACGAGATACCAGCGGCAGATCATGGCGAAATCCCCTCGAATGTGCGTCGCCCCACTTCGAAGGCTGCCGTTGCCAATGCGCGACTCGCCCGTGAGCTGGCCACGTTCGTGGCCTATCCGCCGGAGCTCACCCCAGCTTTTCTCACGCGGTTCTTCCAGCAGATTCGCGCGGCGCGCGCGGATTTCACGCCGCTCCTCTGGCTCGAGCAGTGGATCGCTGAAGACGCGATGAGCGTCGAGGAGGCCGTGCAGCGCTCCATGCAGCGTCTCGCGTTGACACAACTCGTGATGGCGAACAGCATCACCAGCCTTCGCACGGTAGCCAGCTTCCCCTGGCCCGAATTCGTCGAGTCGATGAGCGCCACCGAAGCCGTACTGCGCACGGACCCGACGGCTGTGTATCAGTCGATGACGTTCGACACACGCGATCGCTATCGTCACGCCGTCGAACGGATGGCCAGGCGCGCGGCGATGCCGGAGCCTACAGTCGCGGCGGCCGCCATCGGATTGGCGAGTCGCCCGGTCCCCACGGGGCGTAGCGCCGACGATCCGAGTGCGATAGACGATCAGGGACTGACGGGGCACGTCGGCTACTATCTGCTCGGTAGCGGTTGTCGGGAGCTCGAACGCGCTATTGGCTTCCGGCCCACGCTTGCGGAGCGCATCCAACGATTCGTTGGGCATCGCCCCGGCTTCTTTTATTTCGGATCACTCGCTCTGATGACGATCGGCTTCCTCGCGATCGTGCTCACCCCATTGCCCGACACGACAGCGTTTGGCGCGCGCGCGCTCGTGGCAATGTTGGCGCTTCTGCCAGTGAGCGAGGTCGCGATCGCGCTCGTCAACCAGCTGGCGATGATGCTCGTGCTTCCGGCACGCCTGTCGCGCCTCGACCACGCGAAGAATGGCGTGCCGGTTGAGCATCGCACGATGGTGGTCGTTCCGATGCTGCTTGATCGCCCGGGTGCCAGCCGGGATGCCCTCGATCACCTCGAGACGCAATTCCTCTCCAATCACGACCCCGAGATCCGCTTCGCGCTGCTGGGCGATTTCACCGACGCCGACTCGGAGACGCGAGACACCGATGCGGCGATCGTCCAGGCGGCAGTGGAGGGTGTCCGTCGCCTCAATCGGGAATACGGGGAAGATGCGTCGCCTTTCTACTACTTGCATCGACCGCGCCGATGGAACCCGAACGAACGCGTGTGGATGGGGTGGGAGCGGAAGCGCGGCAAGCTCGCCGAGTTCAACGCCTTTGTGCTCGCCCGTACACGCGGCGCCTTCTCCACCGTTGAGGGCGACATCAGTTGGCTCGCCGGAGTGCGATTCGCGATCACGCTCGACGCCGACACAGTGTTGCCGCGCGATGCAGCGGCGGCGCTCGTAGGCACGATCGCGCATCCGCTGAATCGCGCCGTCGTCGACACCGCACGCGGACGCGTGGTCCGAGGATACGGCATTCTCCAGCCGCGCGTCACCGTTACGCTCGAGAGCGCCAACCGATCGCGATTCGCCTCCATCTTCGCGGGCCATCCAGGCGTCGATCCCTACACCTCTTCGGTGTCTGATGTGTATCAGGATCTCTTTGGCGAAGGCACATACACCGGGAAAGGAATCTACGACATCGCCGTTGTCGAACGGTTGACCGGGTCACGCTTTCCTGAGAACACCGTGCTCAGTCACGATCTCATTGAAGGTGCGTACGCCCGCGCCGGGCTCGTGACCGACGTCGAAATATTCGACGAGTATCCGTCGCGTTATCTCACAGCGACGAGTCGACAACATCGATGGATTCGCGGCGATTGGCAGCTCCTGCCGTTGCTGCTCGCGCGCGGGCCCGTCAGAATGGCGCTCACCAACCTCTCCCGATGGAAGATCGTAGACAATTTGCGGCGGAGTCTCCTGCCCATCGCGATGCTCGCGTGGCTGGTCGCGGGCTGGACAGTTCTTCCGGGTCGGCCAGCGATCTGGACAGCGGTCGCGCTCGCAATCTTTGCGACGCAGTGGCTGGCGGCACCCGCTCTGGCGACGATGCGTCCACCGCCTGGCCAGTCGTGGAGACCGTACTACGCGGCGTTGGAGCGCGATGTCGCGGCCGCGCTCGCACAGGTCGGGCTCGCCGTCGTGTTCCTGCCCCATCAAGCCATCATCGCAACCGACGCGATCGTCCGCGCACTGGTCCGCACGTACGGCACTCACCGGCACATGCTCGAATGGCAAACGGCGTCGCAAGCCGAGCAGGCCTCCGCGATCGTGAACGTTCGGCACGAAATGGCATTCGCCGTGCTTCTCGGCGTGGTCCTGGCGTCGTGGGGCACCGTCGTCTCTCACATGGCGCTCGCACTTCCCTTCGCGGCGTGCTGGCTCGCCGCACCGTGGATTGCGCGCCGAATCAGCGCTCCGCTCCTTCGCGGCAATCTCGCGCTGTCGATGTCCGAACGCGCCACGTTGCTCCGGTACGCGAAGCTCCACTGGCGCTACTTCGACTGCTTCGTGCGTGCGGAGACGCATTGGCTGGTGCCGGACAACTATCAGGAGACGCCAAACCCCGTTGTCGCCGACCGAACTTCGCCGACAAATATCGGCCTGCAACTGCTCGCGACGGTTTCGGCATTCGACCTCGGGTTTATCGAACGCGCCGAACTGATCACGCGCTTGACACGGGCGCTCGACACCATGGAGTCAATGCGCCGGCTGCGCGGCCACTTCTACAATTGGTACCGTCTTTCCGACTTGGCGGTCCTGGAGCCACCGTACGTATCGACCGTGGATTCTGGCAATCTTGCCGGCCACCTGATTGCAGTCGCGTCGGCCTGCCGCGAGCTCGCCGACAACGTGCGGGGCGCGCATGGCGAGGCCGAGGCCATTGACTTCGGGCGCCTCGGGAGCCTCGCGGAACGTGCGCGGGCGATCGCGTTGGGCATGGACTTCACAATGCTCCTGGACGAGCGTCGAGCCTTGTTCGCGATCGGATTTAGCGAACGTGCAAATCGACTCGACCCGTCGTCGTACGATCTGCTCGCGTCCGAGGCACGTCTTGCGAGCTTCGTCGCGATCGCAAAAGGCGATGCGCGAACGGAGCATTGGTTTCGGCTCGGCCGCGCGCTTACCTCGCACGCCGGTCGTACGGCACTCGTCTCGTGGAGCGGGAGCATGTTCGAGTATCTCATGCCGGTGCTCGTCTTGCCCTCGCAGCCCTATTCACTGTTGGATCAGACGCATCGCGCGGCCGTGCGCCGCCAGATCGTGTACGCGCGCGCGCGGGGCGTGCCGTGGGGCATTTCCGAATCGGCGTACAATGGGCGCGACCAACACCACACCTATCAGTATCGCGCGTTCGGCGTTCCCGATCTCGCACTCCAACGCCGGCTCGCGAACGAATTGGTCATTGCGCCGTATGCGAGCGCGCTCGCGGTCCTGACCGATCCGCACGACGCGCTGCGGAATCTGGAATCACTGGAACGTGCTGGCGCACTCGGCGATTTTGGCTTTTACGACGCGATTGATTACTCGCGCCCTGATCCGCACTCGACACGCGCAATCGTTCGAACGTCGATGGCGCACCACATCGGCATGAGTCTGGCCGCATTCGGGAACGCCCTCGACGTCATCGGCGGCGAGGGCGTGTGGCAACGGCGTTTCATGGCCGACCCCTACTCTCGCGCGGCGCGTTTGCTGCTCGACGAGCGTGTGCCTCGCCGCTATGTCGCACAGTCATCGCAACCGGATGTTGCCGAACCCGAGCCCCCGCACGGGACGCGCCCCGCGCCGGTCGTCCGCGAGTTCGACAGCGCTGCAACCGCAGAGCCGCGGGTGTCACTCCTGGGCGGCGTTCCGTACTGTGCGCTCATCACCAACGCGGGCAGCGGCTACAGCCGCTCGCACGGGATGGCGGTCATGCGCTGGCGCGCGGATGCGACACGGGATGACACGGGGCACTGGATCTACGTAAAGGATATCTCGGCCCGGCGTCTCTGGTCGGTGACGTATCAGCCGACTGCCGCGGAGCCCGACGCCTATCGGGTGCGCTTCGCCACGGATCGCGCGGTTTTCGTGCGGCGGGATGGAGACATCGGTACACGAACGGATATCGTCGTCGTGCAGCGCGATCGCGCCGAAGTGCGAGTAGTGACGCTGACGAATCGCTCGCGCTCAACGAGGGACATCGAGCTTACAAGCTATGGGGAAGTGGTGCTCACCGATCCAGACGCCGATCGCGCGCATCCCGCATTTCAGAAACTGTTCGTGGAAACAGAGTGGCTGCCAGGCGGTATGATCCTCGCAAGTCGTCGGCCGCGAACCGCCAGCGAGCATCGTCCGTGGTGTGCACACGTCGTGGCGACGGGTCCAGAACGCGTCGGCGATGTGGGATTCGAGACTGACCGCGCGCAGTTTCTCGGGCGCGGCCGCACTTCGCGCAACCCGCGCGCGCTCGACGATACCGCGACGCTCACCCGCAGCGTCGGTGCCGTGCTCGATCCGATCGTTGCGCTCGGCGTCCGTCTGCGGCTCAAGCCTGGGCGATCGGCAACGGTGGCGTTCACCACGCTCGTCGCGGATTCGCGCGACGAAGCGCGCCAGGTGGCAGACCGGTATCTCGATCTTCGCGCAGCCGACCGCGCGCTATCGCTGTCGTCGACCACGGCCCAAGTCGAGCTGCGCGATCTGGACGTGTCGCCGTCGGACGCGGCGCTGTATCAGGAGCTGGCCGGTGCGCTCATCTATCCGAACGAGGAACTGCGCGCCTCCGTCACGGTACGCGCGGAGAATCGACGAGGACAGCGCGCGTTGTGGATGCACGGCATCTCCGGCGATTGGCCACTTGTCCTCGGGACCATTGGCAATGCGGTGGGCCTGCCCAGCGTGCGTGAGCTTCTGGTGGCGCACAAGTACTGGCGCATGAAAGGGGTACGCGCGGATCTGGTGATCCTGAACGCGGAGGCACACTCGTATGTGCAGCACCTGCACGATCAGCTCATGTCAATCGTTCGCACCTCCAGTGAGGGCGGTCTGATCGATCGGCCAGGTGGCGTGTTTGTGCGCCGCGCCGACGGCATGACTGACGAAGATGTCGCGCTGCTTCGCGCCACGGCGCGCATCACGATCGTCTGCGACGGCGTCGGACTTGGCAAAGTGCACGATGCGGCATCCGGCACGACGCTGATCGCGTCCGAAGATCCGTGGGCGACCGCAACTCGCCCGCGTCGGCAGTCGCCACCGTTACCAATCCTCCCTGCTATCGCGAGCGCCACGATAGCCGCAAACGCACGCGCGATTCAAGATGGTGGCCCGCACCAAGCGATCGACCTCGCAAACGGCTTGGGTCGGTTGACTGACGAGGGCGACTACGAGATACGCGTCGCCGGCGCGTCGGTGCCGCCCGCGCCGTGGGCGAACGTGATCGCCAATCCGAATGCAGGCTTTTGCGTGACCGAACGCGGAGGCGGCTTCGCGTGGGTCGAGAACAGCTACTTCTTTCGCTTAACGCCGTGGTACAACGATCCGGTATGCGATCCGTGTGGCGAGGTCATCTACCTGCGCGACGAAGAGTTCGCGCGGATTTGGACGCCGACTCCGGGACCGGCGCCCGCGGTGGACGGCCCAGCTCCGGCGTACACTGTACGTCACGCGCCCGGTCGCACTACCTTCACGCATGAGCGCCACGACATCGCCAGCGAGCTCGTGCTCGGTGTGCCGGAGCTCGACCCGGTAAAGGTCTCCCGCCTCACGCTGACGAATCGCGGTCCCGTCGTGCGACTACTTACTCTGACGACCTTCGTCGAGTGGGCGCTTGGCGCGCAGCGCGAGCACACCCGGCATCAGTTGCACACCTGGCGCGACGAGGCGACTGGAGCCGTATTCGCCGAGAACTTCTTCGCCGATGATTTCACATCGCGCGTCGCGTTTTCGTGGGTGAGCGAGCCTGTGTCGAGCTTTACGGCGAATCGGGAGGAGTTCATCGGACGCAATGGCGATCTCGTGGCGCCCGCGGCACTCTCAGCCGACGCGCTCTCAGGTACGACGGGACCTGGCTACGATCCGTGCGCCGCACTTCGATGCCACCTCACGCTCCACCCTGGCGAGACGCGAGAAGTCACGGTGCTCCTGGGCGCGGCGTCGAGTGAGGACGAAGCGCGCGCGATCATCTCACGCCTCGCCACTCCAGCCGCCGCGACTGCGGCGCTCGACGCGGCGGTGCGCGGATGGGACAACCGCCTCTCGACAATCAGAGTGCGCACGCCCTCGCCCGAGTTCGACGCCATCGTCAATCGCTGGTCTCTCTACCAGGCGCTCTCGTGCCGCATGTGGGCGCGCTCGGCGCTTTATCAGTCGAGCGGCGCCTACGGCTTCCGCGATCAGCTGCAGGACTGCATGGCGTTTCTTTACGCCGAGCCCGGCATCGCGCGCGCGCACATTATGCGATGCGCCGGGCGGCAGTTCCAGGAGGGCGACGTCCAGCACTGGTGGCACGAGCCGAGCGGCCGTGGCGTGCGCACGCGATTCTCGGACGATCTCGTCTGGCTGCCATTCGTGGCGGACCAGTACGTATGCGTCACGGGCGATCGTGACGTGTGGGACGAACGCGCGCCCTTTCTCGAACAACGACCGCTCGCGCCCGGCGAACAGGAATCGTACGAGGAGCCGCATGCGACCGATGAGACGGCGACGCTGTACGAGCACTGCGTGCGCGCGCTCGATCGCGCGTGCACGATTGGGCCACATGGCCTTCCGCTTATCGGATGCGGGGACTGGAACGACGGCATGAACCGCGTGGGGACCGAGGGCAAAGGCGAAAGCGTGTGGCTCGCCTGGTTTCTCATCGCGACCTTGCGTCGCTTTGCTGGGCATGCCGACGCGCGGCACGACGGCGATGTGGCGACTCGCTGCCGTCAGCGCGCGAACGCCTACTCCGACGCGGTGGAGCGAACGTCGTGGGATGGGGCGTGGTACCGCCGTGCCTACTTCGACGATGGCACGCCGCTCGGATCGGCCGACAACACGGAATGCCGCATCGATTCGATCGCACAAAGCTGGTCCGTCCTCTCCGCAGCGGGCGATCCCGCGCGCGCGCGCCGCGCCATGCAGTCGGTAAGTGAGCACCTCGTGCGAGAAGACGCACGGCTCATCATGCTGCTGACGCCGCCGTTCGATCGCTCATCGCACGATCCGGGTTACATCAAAGGCTACGTGCCCGGCGTGCGCGAGAACGGCGCGCAGTATACGCATGCCGCGCTCTGGACCGCATTGGCGACGGCCATGCTCGGCGATGGGGATCGCGCATATCACTTGTTCGAAATGCTCAATCCGCTCACCCACGCACGCACGGACGATGACGTCGCCAAGTACAAGGTTGAGCCGTACGTCGTGTGCGCCGACGTGTATACGGCGACCAGCCACCTGGGGCAGGGTGGGTGGACGTGGTACACTGGATCGGCGAGCTGGATGTACCGAGTGGCACTCGAGGGCATTCTTGGCTTCACCAAGCGTGGTGACCGGCTCTCGATCGAACCATGCGTGCCGACCGCATGGCGGGAGTTCACAATTGACTACAGATATGGGTCGAGCGTGTACACGATCGTGGTGCGCAATCCGGCGGGGGTGAGCTCCGGTGTGGCTCACGTGGAAGTCGATGGCCGCGCAACCAACGAGCGTGCGATCGAGCTCAGTGACAATGGAGAACCTCATTATGTAGTGATCACAATGGCGGATAGTGAGAACTGATTCGGGCGCGGGTGCGCGGCAGGATCAGTCGCGAACAACTGGCGTCGTCCACCGGCAGTGATGATCTCTAAGGATCCGAACACGGCCGTCCAAAGCAGTGGCAAGAAGCTCTTGCGCAGAACGCTCTTCCCGGCTACGCGAAGGTGTCGGTGACCTTGGGGATAGTCGGCGTCTCGATCCTCGCTCGCTCCGATCCCCGGAGTTTGGGCCAAGCCGCCCGCGATGTCAAAACGACACTCCCAGCGGACCAGAATTCGGGTGTACCCGCCGAAAGGGCTGACTTCAACGTGAATTAGGCCGACATGCGGGCACGTGCGCCTGGCGCCCTGCTCGCTCCGTCCTAAATTCCCCCCCTGGATGAATCCGCCGCGAACTCTGTGAACGTACCCACTATAGAAGCCAGTGCTCCCGAAAGCCGCTGATCCAGACGCGGCCCTCGTGGCGCGTATGGCCACCGGCGACGAGGCAGCACTCGGCGCCCTCTACGACCGGTACACAACGTCCATTCACACGATCGCGTACTACCTGCTCGGCCAGGCAGACGAGGCGGAGGATGCAGTGGAGGAGACGTTCTGGCAGGCGTGGCGCGAAGCATCACGATACGACGCATCGCGCGGCGCCGTTTCCACGTGGCTCTCGACGATCGCGCGAAGCCGCGCACTCGATCGCCAGCGCGCGTGGCGCCGGCGCGCCGAGGATCCGCTCGACACTACTGCGCAAACGTCGCCCGACGCCGGCGATCGCGCCGATGCGATGGCCGCCGCTCCGGATCCGCAGCGCGACGCCGAGTCCGCGGAGCGCGCGCGCGACATCGCGGTCGCGCTCGCGCGGCTGCCGGCCGAGCAGCGTGAGGTGATCGAGCTTGCCTACTTCGCGGGCTTAAGTCAGAGCGAGATCGCCGCGCGCACCTCGCTCCCGCTCGGCACCGTGAAGACGCGCGCACGACTCGCGCTCGAGAAGCTGCGCGCGCCGCTCGCGCAGCATCGGCAGCTCTCGCGGTGAGCGAGACCATGGGCCACGACGCCGTGCGCGAGCTGCTCGCACTCGCGGCACTCGACGCGCTCTCGCCTTCGGATCGCAAGGCGCTCGAGGCGCACGCGCGCAGCTGCGAGACGTGCACGCGCGAGCTCGCGGAGATGCGCGACAGCGTCGCGTCGATCGGCGCGGCGCTCCCCGCGCGACCACTCGCGCCGGAGCGTGGCTCGCTCATCCGCGCGCGGCTCATGGGGCGCGCGGTCGCCGATCGCGCGAACGTCACGCCGATTCGGAAGCCGTCACCCGCCACACAGCCGGCGTCTCCCCCGCTGCCATTCACATCGAGTCGCTCGCCGTACTGGATGTGGCTCGCGGCCGCGACCTTCGTGCTCGCCGCGGGAGCGGTGGCGTACGGCGCGAACGAGCACGCGGCCCACGTCCAGCTGCTGGCCGCCACTAGCTCTTACGATAGCGAGAACGCGGCGCTCAAGAAGCGGCTGTCGGACCAGCAGGCGATGATCAGCGAGCTGTCGGGGCCCGGCGTGATGGTGATCGACGCGAACGCGACGAGCGCGCGCCAGCCGTACGCGCGCATGTTCTGGAACCAGCCGATGAATCGCTGGACCTTCGTCGCGTACAACCTCCCGCCGATGTCCCCGGGCCACACCTATCAGCTGTGGCTCGTGATGAAGGACAAAAAGAAGGTGAGCGCGGGGATGTTCGAGCCGACCCCCACCGGCTCCGCCATGCTGCAGGCCACGTACGCGGTTTCGAGCGATTCGCTCGCCGCAATCGCCGTCACAACGGAGCCCATGGGCGGCTCCGCGCAGCCGACCACGACCCCATTCCTGATTGGGGCAATGAAGGCTGAGTGAACAGAGCGGTCTAGCAAACCACTCCTGTTCGTTTTCCCTGTACAGATCCAATCCGACGGACCCGACGTAGAGAACCCGGTATCGCCCGATGCCTCGGTCGCTTTCGCGACCCATTCTCACTCGTTTGGGGGCAGCCATGCAATGGCTCAATAGGTTCGGAACGAAGCCGCGAATGTGGTTCGCGGTGATAGCCGTGGTGCTCACGGCAAGCGGAGTTCTCGTCAAGCGCAGTCTCGCATCGGACCATCAGGACACGGCCGACGTCGAGCTCAATCCGTCAATGGACATGACGGATGTGTACGCGTTCCCAGGCGCGACGCCGGATCGCATCGCGCTGGTGCTCAACAGCTGGGCGCTTCTCACGCCGGCGGAAGCCGCGCCAGGCGTCACCAGCTTCGACGATAATCTCCTGTACCAGTTCAAGATCGATAACACCGGCGACGCGAACGAAGATCTCGTGATCCAGGTGACCTTCCACGGCAGCGGCGCAGATCAGACGGTCGAAGTACGCGGCCCGATGGCGCCGCCCGTCGTCGGCGCGATGCGCAACACGGTCTCGTCATCCGCACCAACCGTCAGCGGCAAGGTTGCGATGGTGCTCGGCAGCGCTTCCGGCATGCAGCTGTTCGCCGGTCCGCGACAGGATCCGTTCTACATCGATCTCGAGCAGTTCTTCCGCATCATCCCCGATCGCAAGCCGGTCACGGGCCCGCTCTCGATGCTCCCAGACACGGCCACCGCGAGCTCCTTCCGCGCCCCCGGCAGCGCCGTCGACATCCTCGGCGGCTCTGGCGGACATCCGTTCAACGTGCTGTCGATCGTGATCGAGCTTCCGAAATCGCAGCTCCACGGCACCGCGAGCGACAAGATCGGCATCTGGGGCACGATCAGCCGCTGATGACTTCCACTACGCGCACTTCACAGAGGAAACCCTCCATGCGACACGGCATCATTCGTCGCGGCGCCGTACGCCGGATCATCGGCCCCGCGCTCGCAACCGCGCTGTTGGCGTTCACCGCCTGCGGCAGCGACAACAACAATTCCACCGGACCATCCACTCGCGAATACAACCAGGTGCAACGCCTGGGCAATCCGCTCGTGAGTGAAGTCTTTCTCGCGAAGCGCGACCACCCGTTTCACGGCGCCACCGGCCCCGCGAGCGATGTCGTTGCGTTCGCACCAGCGGTGATGGCGTTCCCGGCCGCCTTTGGTCGCGATGCAGTCATCGGCAACACGCTCGCATCGGTGCTGCTCCCCGACATGCTCATCGTGCAGCTCGACAAGGATCCGGCGACCGCTGGATGGTTGAGCTGGGCGCTCGCGAACGGCTATGGCGGACGCAAGCCAAGCGACGACGTCGTCGACGCCGGACTCACGGCGATCTTCGGCACGCTCCTCGGCGATCCGACGCACAAGGTCTGCAACAATTTCCAGCTCCCGCTCTGCACGGACAACGTTCCGGATCCAGTGCGTCACACGGATGCGTTCCCGTATCTCAAGCCACCGGCATGATGCCCACACGTGTCCCGCCGCGATCCGCGGCGGGCACACGTAAGGCATGCGGAGCATACAATGTCGAACAGATTTCGTTGGCTCGCGCTCTCGCTGCTCGGAATAGCGGTGTCGGGCGGATTGCTATGGTACACTGAAGGTCGCGCGCCGAAAGTCGTGGTCGTCGCATCGTCGCAGGCGCGAT
>PLMM01000033.1:0-173 GCA_003142495.1 Gemmatimonadota bacterium
ACGCCGGCGTCGCTGGTGCGCCGCTTGACCTCGGCGATCAGCCGCGGCCGGCCGAGCAGATCGTGCACGCGCCTGACGTTGACAGTGAAGCGCTTGCGGCTGCCGTTGGCGGCCTCGGCGACCTCGCGCGCGAGCTTGCGGCAGATCGTGCCGATCTCGCGCTCGAGGTTGCG
>PLMM01000033.1:180-14038 GCA_003142495.1 Gemmatimonadota bacterium
CTTCTCCTCGATCGTGTAGCCGGCGAGGTCGATGATCTCCATGCGATCGCGCAGCGGCGCCGGGATGGGCTCCAGCTGGTTGGCCGTGGTGATGAACAACACCTTGCTGAGGTCGAACGGCAGGTCCATGTAGTGGTCGCGGAAGGTGAAGTTCTGCTCCGGGTCGAGCACCTCGAGCAGCGCGCTCGACGGATCGCCCTGATACGAGCTTCCGAGCTTGTCCACTTCGTCGAGCAGGAAGACGGGGTTCTTCGTTCCCGCCTGCTTGAGTCCATTGATCACACGCCCCGGCATCGCGCCCACGTACGTGCGCCGATGTCCGCGGATGTCCGCCTCATCGCGTGCACCGCCAAGCGCCGCGCGGATGTACTCGCGTCCGAGCGAGCGCGCGATCGACTTCGCGATCGATGTCTTGCCCACACCCGGAGGTCCGACGAAGAGCAGGATCGGCCCCTTCGCCATCGCCCGCGCCTTCACTTCCTTCGCATCGGTGATCGTACGGTCTTCGCCCTCCAGCGGCTGCACCTTGGCGAACACCGTATCCGCGATCTCGTTGAGCTCCGCCTTGAGCTTTGCCGCCGGAAACTCACCCGTCTTCTCGACCTCTTCGGCCAGCTCCTGCGCGCGCAGCTGCCTGACGGCGAGGAATTCGAGCACCCGGTCCTTCACATCCGGCAGCCCGTAGTGATCCTCGTCGAGCACCTTGCTCGCGTGACGTAGATCGAGATTGTCGTCCGAGCGCGTGTTCCACGGCAGCTCGGCCACCCACTCGAGATACGTGCGAATGACCTGCGCTTCCATGGACTCGCGTCCCGAGCGCTCCAGGCGTCCGAGCTCACGCTCGACTTCCTGACGCGCCGACTTCGGCAGATCGAGCTTCGTCAGCTTCTCGCGAAGCTCCTCGATCTCGCGGCTCTGATCGTCGTCGCCGAGCTCCTTCTGGATCGCCTTCATCTGCTCGCGCAGATACATCTCGCGCTGCCGCGTGCCCAGCTCTTCCTGGACCTGCGACTTGATCTCTTCCTGCGCCTCAAGTAGTCCGATCTGGCGCTGCACGTGCACGAGCACGCGACGCAGCCGCTCTTCGACGCTCAGCGTCTCGAGCAATCCCTGCTTCTCGGCCACCGAAAGCTCGATGTAGCCGGCGACGAGATCGGCGAACTTGCCGGGCTCGGTGACGGAATCGAGAACCTGGTGTACGACTTCCTCCGGAAGACCGCGCTTCTCGCCAAGCTCGGCCGCGCGCTCGCGGATCTCCTTGTGGAGAGCCTCAAAGGCGCTGTCATGCTCGTCGAGCGCGTTCATGTCTTCCACCTGCACCGTTACGGCGGCGAGGTAGTTGTCAGTCGTGGAATATTGGAGTGCGGTGGCGCGCTGCTCGCCCTGAAGGAGGAGTTGAACGCCGCCGAGTCCGCGCTGCACCTGTCCGATGCGCGCGATCACTCCCATTGAGTAGAGATTGTCCTGAGTTGGTTCATCCGCGTTGTCGCGCTGCGCCACGGCGAAGACGAGCCGGTCGCCCTTGAGCGCCGCCTCGATCGCGCGAAGCGTACCCGGCCGCCCAGCCGCAATGGGTGCGGTGAGGCCCGGGAAAATGACGGTTCCGCGAAGCGGAAGTACTGGCAGTGTTTGACGTTGCGCCATTGTGTCGACCTTGTTGTAAGAACATCATCTGAAGCCGGTAAGGCCTCCGATCATCTGACCAAGCCGATGGCGTCGGAAGTCGTTCCGCGAGTACCAAGGCAGCACCAAACAGGCCATCAAGGCAGAAGTTGCAACTTCTACCAGTCGCTTTGACGTAGTGCCCCTGCCAGCACGGCTGATTGTCTTTTCAGATCGCGCTGCGAATGGTACACTAAGCAGACTCTATTCCTCCCGGAGTGCCGTGTCCCCGAGGGCTTCTTGTTCCCCCCAGGGGTTCTCGAGTGCCTGATCCCGCCGTGCCTGCGGATGCGGAGATCCGTGCTGTAGCTGAGCGCGCGCTCGCCGCCAATTATGAGCTCGATAACGAGCTTGGGCGCGGCGGCATGGGCATCGTGTATCGCGCGAAGGATCGCCGGCTGAAACGGCTGGTCGCCATCAAGCTGCTGCCGCCCGAGCTCGCGTTTCGCAGCGAGATCAAGACGCGCTTCCTGCGCGAAGCGGAGACCGCCGCGCAGCTCAGCCATCCGAACATCGTTCCGATCTACAGCGTCGATGAGCGCGAGGGACTCGTCTACTTCGTGATGGCGCTCGTCGAAGGGCCAACGCTCGCGAAGAAGATGTACGAGGACGGCCAGATGTCGGTGGACGAGACGCGCCGCGTGCTGCGCGAAGTCGCCGACGCGCTCGCCTACGCGCACGCGCGCGGCGTGATCCATCGCGACATCAAGCCGGACAACATTCTCCTCGACAAGGAGAGCGGGCGCGCGATGGTGACGGATTTCGGAATCGCGCGCGCGATCCAGGAAGGATCGGACTCGCGGCTCACGGCCACGGGCGTGGCGATCGGGACGCCGGCATTCATGTCGCCGGAGCAGGCCGCGGGCGACCGCGAGATCGACGGGCGCACCGATCTCTACGCGCTGGGAGTTGTCGCGTACCAAATGCTGTCGGGGCGTTTGCCGTTTCAGGCGGCGACCACCGCATCGATGCTGATGAAGCAGATCACGGAGCGCCCAACGCCCGTGAAGCAGCTGCGCGCCGACTGTCCGGCCGATCTCGCCGCGACGGTGATGTCGCTGCTCGAGAAGGAGCCGGAAAATCGCGTGGCGAGTGCCGCGGCGCTGTCGCGCGCGCTTGCGGGCGACGTGACCGTCATCCCCGCCGTGGTGGATTCGCCGCCGCCGCGCACATCGTCGCAGGACTATGCCCCGCGCCCGTTCGAGACCGCGCCGTCGTCGCCGCTCCCCGCGTCGCACGCGCTCTCGCACTACAGTCCGGCCACGAGCGAGGAGATCGCGCGCTGGATGGCGCCCGAGGTTCGCGCCTTCCGCGGCAAGTTCGGGACGTTCGCGTTCGTCAACGCCGTGATCATCATCTTCTCGATTTTCGGCCACGCGGAGTTCTTTTTCGTGACGCCCATCTGGGGCATCTTCATGGCCTTCAAGTATTCGAAGCTGTGGAATGCCGGCTACGATTGGCGCGACGTGTTCCGCCAGCCGCGCGATCGGCGCCTCGTCGATCTCGCCGGCGAGACGATCGAGGAGGCGCGCGGGCTCTTCGACAAGGAGCGCCGCTCGCTCCCGCGGCCGCCGCGCATGTCGCTGCCGCCGATGCCGCTGCCGGGGAACACGGCGCAACAGCGCGCCGTGGGCTTCGATCCGAGTCGCACCGACATGGGGCCGTATCGCGGCACCGTGCAGCGCGCCGAGCAGGATCGCAACGAGATTCTGCGCATGGTGAGCTCGCTGCCGGCCAATGATCAGTCGCTCGTCGAGGGAGTGATTCCCGCGACCGAAGCGCTCTTTCAGCGCATTCAGCTGCTCGCGCAGGCAACCGCTGCGGATGAGAAGTCGAGCGCGCCGGATGCGCTCGCGCAGATCGAGTCGCAGATCTCGGAGCTCGAGGCGCTCGCGAATCCGCTCGAGCGCGGGAGCGAGGATCGCGTGCGCCGCCTCGCGCTGCTCAAGCGCCAGCGCCGCGGCGTGGCGGACGTCACGCGTCGCCACGACGATGCGCGCGCGAAGCTCGATAGCTGCGTGCTCGCGCTGCAGAACATGCGGCTCGACATCCTGCGCCTTCGCGCTGGCTCCGTCGCGAACGCGGGGAGTCAGATCACGCTGCTCACCGAGCGCGCGCGCTCGCTCGCGGATGAAGTGGACGCGGCGATTTACGGCGCGGAGTCTGCGCGCGGCTCGAGTGGCGTCCGCGGCACCTCATGACCGACGTGATGCACGACCGCGTCGTCGTAGCGGTCGGTGATCTCTACGATGTGCAGGGCGAGCTTGGGCGCGGAGGGATGGCGCTCGTCTACCGCGCCATCGACCGCCGGCTCAAGCGCGCGGTCGCCCTCAAGGTGCTCCCCCCGGAGCTCGCCTTTCGCGAGGAAGTGAAGCGCCGCTTCCTCCGCGAAGCCGAGACCTCCGCGAAGCTGAACTACCAGAACATCGTTCCGATTTATTCGGTGGACGAGAAGAACGGGATCGTCTACCTCGTGATGGCGCTGGTCGATGGCGAGACGCTCGCCGCGCGACTCGCGCGCGCGCCGCGCATGACCAACGACGAAGTGCGGCGACTGCTGCGCGAGGTCGCGGGCGCGCTCGCGTACGCGCACGCGCGCGGCGTCGTGCACCGCGACATCAAGCCGGAGAACATCCTCATCGATCGCGAGAGCGGGCGCGCGATGGTCACCGACTTCGGAATCGCGCGCGCGGCGGAAGGCGATGCACAGCTCACCGCAACCGGCGTCGTAATCGGCACGCCGGCGTTCATGTCTCCCGAGCAGGCACTCGGCGAGAAGGAAGCGGATGGCCGCAGCGACATCTACTCATTAGGCGTCGTCGGCTATCTCATGTTGACGGGCGAGTTGCCGTTCAAGGCGTCGAACACGCCGTCGATGATGATGAAGCATCTCACGGAGCGGCTCCGCCCGGTGCGCGATCTGCGCCCCGATGCGCCGCCGGACATCGCGGCGATCGTCGAGCACTCGCTCGAGAAAAAGGCCGAGGACAGATTCTCGAGCGCAGCGGAGATGGCGTCGGCGCTCGCATCGCCGGGGTGGCGCGCGCCCGCGGCGCAGCCGTACGCACAGCCGCAGAGTGCGCAACCGCAGCCGTACGCGCCGCAGTACCCCGCGCCGCGCAACGCGCCGCTTCCACCAGCGCCGCCCGTTCCAGCGCTCTATCGCGATCCGGCCGCACCATGGGCGCATCAGGCGGCGGCCTTTCCCATCGGCCCCGACGGCATGCCGGCGCATCCGATGTCGAATCGCGAATGGAAGGAGTGGCGCCGCAACTTTCGCGATCAGGTGAAGTACGGGATCGCGGGGCGCCCGGTGAAGACCATCGGCGAGCGCATCGTGCACTTCCGCAAGCACGTCGTGAGCAACGTCGCCGTCATCGGCATGCTCGGCGGCATCAACCTGCTCACGAATGCGATGTTCCCGTGGTTCCTCTTCCCCGCGATCTTCATGACCGTCGGGCTGCTCAAGGAGTGGGGAAGCCTCTGGTCCGAGGGTGTCACGCTCGGGCAGATCCTCTCGCGCCCCGCGGCGCCGGATCTCGCATCGGTGGGGGCGGCCGGTGCGAGACAGGGCGCGGGAGCTCGCGCGCTGCCGCCGGCGGTCGCCGAAGACGAGGCTGCGAAGCTCGCGCCGCGCGAGGTGCTCGCCGGTGCGTACGGCGCGAACGTGCGCCGCGCGGTGGCCGATCGCGCGGCGGTGCTCGCGACGGTGGCATCGCTCGCCAAGGCCGATCGCGACATGCTCCCCGATGTCGTGCCGACGGTGACGGCGCTCGTCGAGCGAGTGGCGTCGGTCGCGCAGACGCTCCACCACCTCGATGCCGATTGCTCGCCGGCGCTCGTGGCGGAGCTCGAAGAGCGGATAGCGCAGGTGGAGCGCGAGCCGGCCGAGGCGTCGGACCGGGATCGGCGGCTTTCGCTGCTGAAACGACAGCTCGTCTCGATGACAGAGCTCGGTTCGCGGCGCGCTCGGCTAACCGGACAGCTCGACAGCGCCGGTCTCGCGTTGCAGAATTTGAAGTATGACCTTCTCAAGCTTCGCTCATCCGGTGTGCAGTCGGCCATCGGCGACGTCAACAGCGCGACCGTCGAGGCACGCGCGCTCTCTCGCGAGATCGGCCACGTGCTCGAGGCCGCCGACGAGCTCCGCAAGATCGACGTGGGATAGTCGGACGCGATCGCTGCGTCGCATCGCGCTTGGGCTAGCACTCGGAATTCCCTCGCTGCTCGGCGCGCAGAGTGTGCGGCAATCGTCGAGCGTGCCGACGCCCGAGTCGGTGATCGGCTTTGTTCCCGGCACCGATCGGAAGCTCCCCGCATGGTCGCAGGTCGTCGCCTACTTCACTGCGCTGTCGAAGTCGAGCCCGCGCATCCAGCTGCACGTGCTCGGCAAGACGACGCTCGGCCGTCCGTTCATCGCCGCCATCATCTCCGACTCGGCGACGATCGCGAACTTGCCAAAGTATCGCGAGATCCAGCGGCGCCTCGCGGATCCGCGCGTGCGACGCCCCGGCGAGCGCGACTCGCTGATCGCGAACGGGAAGCTCGTCGTGCTGATCACGTCGAGCATTCACTCCGATGAAGTCGGCGGCATCCTCACGCCACTCGTGCTCGCGCACAAGCTCGTGAGCGGAGAGGACGCCGAGTCGCGAGCGATTCGCGCGCAGACGATCGTGCTCATGGTGCCGTCGCTCAACCCGGACGGCGTCGACATCGTTGGCGACTGGTATCGCAGCACGCTCGGCACTCCCGCGGAGGGAACGGATCCGCCGGTGCTCTATCACCACTACACGGGGCACGACAACAACCGCGACTGGTATGCGTTCACGCAGCTCGAGACGCAGATGACCATCGATTCGCTCCACAATCTCTGGCATCCGCAGATCGTGAACGACATCCACCAGCAGGGCTCGGACGAGGCGCGACTGTTCATTCCGCCGTACATGGATCCGATCGAGCCGAATGTCGATCCGATTCTCATCTCTGGTGTAAACGCGCTCGGCCTCGAGATGACGTGGCGCTTGATCGCCCAGGGAAAAACCGGCATCTCGAACAACTCGACGTACGATGCGTGGACGCCGAGTCGCTCGTATCAGCACTATCACGGCGGCGTGCGCATCTTGACGGAGACGGCGAGCGCGAGCATCGCGACTCCGCTGACGACGCCCTTCGATTCGCTCAAGCCGGGTCGCGGCTACGATTCGAAGGTCTCGTCGTGGAATTTTCTTGTGCCCTGGCAGGGCGGCGTCTGGACGATCGGGAACATCGTCGACTATCAGGTGAGCGCGTCGTGGGCGCTGCTCTCGGCCACGGCGCCGATGCGCACGACGTGGCTCGAGAACTTCTCGAAGGTGAGCGAGCGCGCGGTGCAGGGGAATCGCGCGGCCCAGCGCGAGAAGTGGCCGGCCGCATTTCTGATTCCGATGCAGCAGCCCGATCAGTCATCGCTGCGCACGGTGCTGCGCATTCTGCAGCGAGGGCAGGTCGAGATCCGCCGCGCGACCGTGCCCTTTGTCGCGAATCGCGTGCGCTTCTCCGCCGGCACGTATGTGGTGATGCTCGACCAGCCGTACGGCGGATTCGCGAAGGCGCTCCTCGAGAATCAGCACTATCCCGATCTGCACGAATATCCGGGTGGACCGCCGAAGGCGCCGTACGATGTGACGGCGCAGACGCTGCCGCTCTTGATGGGCGTCGGCGCCATCGCGGTCGATTCGTTTCCGGTGACCATGTCGGATGTGATCGCGCAGATCCCACCGCCGAAGCTCGACGTGCCTGGACTCAGCGACAAGTCGACGCGCCGCATCGCGATCTACCGGAGCTGGAATCCCTCGATGGATGAGGGGTGGACGCGCTTCATCTTCGACCAGTACCGCATTCCGTTCACGACGATCGGCGATCGCGAGGTGCATGCGGGGAATCTCGCGTCGCGCTTCGACGCGATCATTCTCCCCGACGAGTCGCCGCGCGGGCTGCAGATGGGCCCGCGCGAAGCGGGCTATCCCGACTCACTCAAGGGAGGGCTCGGCACTGCGGGCGATGCGGCGCTGCACGACTTCGTGAACGCCGGCGGAACGCTCGTCACCTTCAACGACGCGAGTCGGTGGGCGATCGAGTATCTCAAGCTCCCGGTGAAGAACGTGCTCGAGGGCGTGAGCGATCGCGATTTCTATGCGCCGGGATCGTTGTTCGCGCTCAACCTCGACCAGTCGCATCCGCTCAACAGGTTGATGCTCGCGCATCCGGCCGCGTGGTTCGAGGGCGGACCGGCCTTCGAGATCACGGACAGCACACGCGCGACGGCGGCGGCGGTCTATCCGTCGACGGGCACGGCGTTGCTGTCGGGCTGGCTGCTCGGCGCCGAGAAGATTCGTGGGAAGGCGGCGCTGGTGGACGTGAAGGAGGGGAAGGGGCACGTCATTCTCTTCGGCTACCGCCCGCAGTACCGCGCGCAGAGCATGGCGATGTATCCGCAGCTCTGGGCGGCGCTGTTGGGGTATTAGAACTGTCAGCTTGAATCAAGATTCGCGGCGCTAGATGAATTCGTCTGCAATATCCGGAAACCAGTAGCTAATGGCGTCGGCGCGAACACCATCCGTGCCGCGCCACCACGCCATCGGGTAGGACCAGTCGAGTTTCGCGGCCGGCGGCATGTATCGCGCGCTCGAGGGAGTGAAAGTATCGAATAGCGACGATTGATTGCGCGGATGCAGGACGCCTGAGTATGCGAGGATCTGCATCATCTGGCGGCGCTCGGATTTATTCGAAGGCATGACCTTTCCAATCGCCCGTTCCAGATCAGAAGGACGCGCATCAGCCGACTGGTCGCGTGCGAGACGAAGGATGATTCGCAGAAGGTCCCAATCCTGTTCGGTCGGCCTCATCTCCTCGAGCTGGCTGAATAATTCCAGATCGAATCTGATATAACGGGGATAATCGTGCCGAACGCCGCCCCACTTCATGCGCTCGAAGTTCAGCACATTCCAGTCGACAATTTCCGTCTTCGAGTAGTCGCCGCAGATGTCGCAGAACGGGCTAACGCTGCGCGTGCACAAGGCTTCATGAGGCGGCATTCGTCGGGCAAACGCAAAACTGCCAAGCGCGGACCTGTACTCGAGTTGCCGACTTGACAAGCTCGCGACGAAGGCGAGCGCAACTTCCTGAGCGACGATCCGAGATGCCGCCTCGATCGCGCCATCGACCGATTCCTCGTGAGTGATCGAAGTTGGGTCGAACATGACGCCAGCAGCCTTCGCCAATTCAAATTCATCGGGCGGAACGGCAGGGTTTCGTCGCCAACCGTCTGCAGTCCAAAAGGCGTCTAACAAAATCCTACGTGCGCGTTCTCGACTCATCGACGCGGCCGAAGAGATCGATCGTCATCGAATCGTGCAAGCACTTCTGATTGTGCTCTGTCCATTCCTACGCCTTCGCCTTCCGCTCGCTAACCCACGCGCGAATCCGCGCGTCGAGCACATCAAGCGGGAGCGCGCCCTGGCCGAGCACCTGGTCGTGGAACTCGCGGATGTCGAACTTGGGCCCGAGCTGCTGTTCCGCGTACGCGCGTAGCTCCTTGATCTTGAGCTCACCCGTCTTGTACGCGAGCGCCTGGCCCGGCGTCGTGATGTAGCGGTCGACCTCCACCACGATGTCGTTCTGCGTCTTCGCCGAGTTGGCGGCGAAGTAGTCGATCGCATCCTGACGTGACATGCCCTGCGCGTGGATGCCCGTGTCGATCACGAGGCGGATCGCGCGCCACATCTCGTACGTGAGCTGCCCGAACTTCGAGTACGGATCCTTGTAGAGCCCAATGCTCGGGCCGAGGCTCTCGGAGTAGAGCGCCCACCCCTCGACGAACGCCGTGTAGCCGCCGTAGCGGCGGAAGTTCGGCACGTCGGTGAGCTCCTGCGCGATCGCAATCTGCAGATGATGTCCGGGCACCGCCTCATGCGACGACAGCGCCTCCATCTCCCACTTCGGACGCGTGTTGAGCGCGTACGTGTTCACGTAGTAGAAGCCGGGGCGCCCGGCCTCGTACGAGCCAGGCTGATAGTAGGCCGTGGTCGCGGACTTCGCGGCGTACGATGGAATCGTCGTCACGCCATACGGCAGTCGCGGCAGATGCCCGAACATCTTGATGAGCTCGGGGTCGATCCGCTTGACGATGTCGCGATACGCGCGCACGAGATCGGCGCTGTCGGTGAAGAAGAACTTCGGATCGGTGCGGAGGAAGTTCGTGAACTCCGCGAACGTCCCCTTGTAGCCGATCGACTTCATCACGCTGTCCATCTGTCCGTGAATCCGCTTCACCTCGGCCAGCCCGGTCTCGTGGATTTGCGCGGGCGTGCGATTCGTGGTGGTCTGGATGCGCACGTTGTACGCGTACCACGCCGCGCCGTCGGGGAGCGCGCTCATGCCAACTGACTCGCGCGCGCCGGGGAGGTACTTGGTCGTGAGGAACGTGTAGAGACGCTCGTACGCGGGCTTCACCTTCTCGGAGTACGCCTTGACCGCAGCGGCGGTGAGTCGTTTCTGGTCGGCGGCCGGGATGCTCGCGGGGAAGCGCGTGAAGGTGACGAGCACCGGGCTCTGCATCGGATCCGCGGTGAGCAGCCCCTTCACCTGATCGGGCACATCGCGCAACGTGATGCGCGGCGCGGTGACCTTCGCGTCGAGCCCCTTCTGCAGGAGCACGATGGTCTGATCGACGACCGCACCGAGCGCGTCGATGCGGGCGACGATGTCCTCGTAGTCCTTCACGGTGGAGTTCGGGTTGAGCTCGAGCGTCTGCGGGAGCAACTGCGGCCCGCTGCGCGCATTGATCGAGAGATACTCGCCGGGAAAGCGCGTGCCCGCGATGTTGTCCTCGGCGCCGCGGCGGAAGAGATCGTAGTTGAGCTGATCGCTCGTCGACAGCGTCGCGCGATCGATCGACGCGATCACCGCCATCGGGTTCTGCAGTTCCTTCTTTCGCTGATTGATGGCGGCAAGCGACACATCGGTCCACCGATCGTTCTGCCCCTTGTAGCCGGAGTACGTCGCACTTTCGGGATACTCGATGTTTCCGTAGTCCCAGTCGACTGCGAAGAGCTCGTGCAACCGCATGCTGTCCGCCTTCTGCCCCTTCTCGGCCACGATCGCCTGGTAGCGCGCGGTCCAATCAGGACGGTTCGCGCGCTGTGCGAGAAGTGGCTGCGCGACGAGCGCGAAGCCCGCGCACGCAGCGCACGTGAGAATGCGGAGCTTTGGGAAGAGCATCATGTTACTCACTGTACGATGGATACTTGCTGGCTCTGCCCAACCGCGTCGAGCATGAACGCGTCGTGGAATGCGATCTCGTGCAGCCGGTCGTAGCGGCCGGAGCTCCCGCCGTGGCCACCAGCCATGTTGATCTTGAAGTAGAGCGGATTGGCATCCGTCTTCATCGCCCTGAGCTTCGCCACCCATTTCGTAGGCTCCCAGTACGATACCTGCGAGTCGTTGAGCGATGACGTCACGAGCATCCACGGATACGCCTTGTGCTCGACGTTGTCGTACGGCGAATAGCTCTTCATGTAGTCGTACTGCGCCTGGATGTGCGGATCGCCCCACTGCTGCCATTCCTGCGAGGTCAGTGGAAGCGACGCGTCCATCATCGTGTTGATCACATCCACGAACGGCACGTCGGCGACGATCGCGCGGAAGAGATCGGGGCGCATGTTCGACACCGCGCCCATGAGCAGTCCGCCCGCGCTCCCGCCGTTCGCCACCATCTTGTCGGCGCTCGTGAACTTCTGCTTTTCGAGATACTCGGCGACGTCGACGAAATCGTTGAAGGTGTTCTTCTTGTTCATCATTTTGCCGTCGTCGTACCACTCTCGGCCCATCTCCTGCCCGCCGCGGATGTGCGCGATGGCGTAGGCGAAGCCGCGGTCGACGAGGCTCAGCACTGGCGAATTGAACGTAGCCTCCGTGGTGTAGCCGTACGATCCATACGCATAGAGCAGCAGGGGATGACTGCCGTCCTGCGTCCATCCCTTGCGAACGAGCATCGACACGGGGACGTGCGCGCCGTCGCGCACCGCGACCATCATCCGCTTGATCTCGTACTGCGACGGATCGTAGCCTGGCACTTCCAGTCGCTTTTTCAGAACGCGTTCGTGCGTGCCCATGTCGTAGTCGTACGTCGACGGCGGGGTGACGAGTGACGAGTACTGAAAACGCAGCGTCGGCGAGTCGAACTCGGCGTTCTGCGTGGGGAGCACTCCGTACGCCGCTTCGGGGAAGGTGATGAAGTGCGTTGCGTGCGTGACGAGATCCGTGACGCGAAGGCGCGGCAGCCCTCCCGCCCGCTCTTGCACCACCACGAAATGCTTGTACGGTTCGACACCTTCGACGAACACCGAGTCGCTGTGCGGCTGCCACTCGGTCCACTTCGCCGGCGAGAAGTCATCTTCGGGAATGCGCACGATCTTGAAGTTGCGCGCGCCGTCGTTCGTGGTCATGAGAAAAGCGCCGTCGATGTGATCGACGGTGTACTGCACGTTCGCGCGCCGCGGCGCGAGCACGCGCGGGGCCGTCGTCGGCGCCGCCGTCGGAATCGCCCGCCACTCGGAGCTCGTGAAGCCGTCGTCGGCGATCAGCACGAACTTCCCGCTCTTCGTGCGCCCGACATTCACGTTGTTGAGCACATCGTCATCCTCGAATACCTTCACGTCCTTCGAGCGTGGATCGCCGAGCACGTGACGCCAGATGGCGTTCGTCCGGCGCGCCGAATCGGCGGTCGAGTAGAAGATCGTGCGATTGTCGTCCGCCCACGCGAGCCCCGGGACGATCGTGCCGAGCGTGTCGGCGAGAAGCTTTCCCGTCTGCAGATCCTTCACGTAGAGCGTGTACACGCGCAGCGCCGTCGTGTCCTGCAGGTAGGCGACGCGCTTGCTGTCCGGGCTCACCTCGATGCCGCCCACCGAAAAGAACTTCTTCCCCTCGGCCAGCGCGTTCTCGTCGAGGTAAATCTCCTCCTTCGCGTCGAGCGAGCCCTTCCTTCGACAGAGAATCTGGTAGCTCTTCCCCTTCTCGGTGCGTGAGTAGTACCAGTAGCCCTTGTCGCGATACGGCACGGAGAGATCGGTTTCCTTCACGCGTCCCAGCATCTCGTCATAGAGCTTGCTCTGCAGCGCCTCGGTGTGGCGCATCCCGGCAACCGTGTACGCGTTCTCGCTGTCGAGATACGCGATCACTTTCGGATTCGTCTTCTCGCGCAGCCAGAAGTAGTTGTCCGTCCGCACGTCGCCATGCAGGGTATCGACCCGCGCGATCTTCTGCGCGACGGGCGCCGCGGGTTGTTGTGCGGAAAGTCCCGCGACGAGCGCGGCCGATGTGAATGCGACGATGACGACAGAGCGCGACATGAGGCTCCTGCGGTAGGGAGAGCAGCGGATACGCCTCATCCGCCGAATTCAGAAGTTATCGCGGGAGACATGAATCGCCAGCGGGCGGGAAATGTGGGCGCCACTCGTGTGTGCCGCGGGAGCGATTGCCGAGCACGCGACATAGATTGTGGCATGCTCTCCCGCATCCGCATCGCCGCTCTCACGTCGCTTACCTTCGCCGCCATTTCCGCAGCCGGCGCGCAAGCTCCGAAGCGCGCCGTCGCGCCACCAGCGGCCCCCGCACCGCAGCCACCCTTCTGCGCCGCGCCCGCGCGCATCGCGTCGTCCGACTCGCTCCCCGAGCTCCGCCCCCCGCTCGTTCCGCAACCCAAAGTCGTTCGCGGACTCTACGTGAATCGCTGGGCGGCGCTCGGCGATCGCGGCTGGCAGCTCATCTCGCTCGCGAGCCGCACCGAGGTCAACGCGCTCGTGATCGACGTGAAGGACGATCGCGGCCTCGTCCTCTACCGCTCCCGCGTGCCGCTCGCGCAGTCGATCGGCGCGGACACCAATCGCCCGATGACCCACGCGCGGCTGCGCGCAATGCTCGACTCGATGCGCGTGCACCACATCTATCCGATCGCACGCATCGTCGTCGCGAAGGATCCGCTGCTTGCGAGCACCAAGCTCGAATGGGCGATTCGTCGGAAGGCCGATCCCACCGCGCCGTGGCGCGACAAGAAGGGGAATCCGTGGCTCGACCCGCACCAGGACGGCCCCTGGCGCTACGCCGCCGAACTCGCGTGCGAAGCCGTCGACCTCGGTTTCAGCGAAATTCAGTTCGA
>PLMM01000056.1 GCA_003142495.1 Gemmatimonadota bacterium
ATGTCGCCTGCCGCGTAGATCCCGGGGCGCCCCGCCTCCATCGTGCTCGACACCACGATCTCGTCCTTCTCGATCGTGAGCCCCCACTCCGCCAGCGCCCCGATATCGCTCACGAAGCCGAGCATCGGCAGGATCACGTCGACATCCACCTCGTGCGTGGTCTTGGTTTTGACGTCCTTCAACGTAGCGCCCGTCACCCTCCCATCCGATCCGTGGACGTCGGAGATCTCGTGAAAGGTGAGCACGCGCGCCCGTCCCGCCCTTGCGGCCTCGGTCACGGCCGCAACGGTCGACCCGTGCGCACGAAAGCGGTCGCTCCTATGGATCAGCGTCACCGACGCCGCATGATCCAGGAGCTGGTGCGTCCAGTCGAAGGCCGAGTCGCCGCCCCCCACTATTAAGACCTTCTGCCCGGTGAACTCCCTGGGGTCCGTCACCCGGTCGTGAATCCCCCGCCCATACCACGGTTCGGCGCTCGGATGCGGCAGGCGGCGCGGCGAAAACGCCCCGATCCCCGCCGCCACGATCACCGCGCGGGACGGGAAGCGGTCGCCTTCGGTGACGAGAGTCAGCACCCCGCCGTCCTCTTCCAGAGCCACGATGCGCTGGCCCAGCTGCTCGTCGGGCTGAAACTGACGCATCTGGGCGACGAGATCGGTGACCAGATCCTTGGCGAGAATTTTCGGCAGTCCCGCAACGTCAAAGATGAATTTCTCCGGGTAGAGCGCCGTTAGCTGCCCACCAAGCTCCGGAAGTGCGTCCACGATGCGCGCCGTCACGCCGCGCATGCCCGCATAAAAGGCGGCGAACAGACCAGTGGGGCCCGCACCGATGATCGTGATGTCGCGAATATCCTGCGTCATGAAGTGCGTCAGAGGTGAGAACGAGCGGCCCTGCAGAGGCAGAGAAAGATGAGCACAGCAAGTATGCACACCGAAGACCACATTCTGGAATACACGGGCGCCTTCCGGCTCGTGCGAAAGGTCGCGCAGGGCGGCATGGCTACCGTGTACGAAGCCGAGCATCTGGGCCCCGCCGGCTTCGCGAAGCGCGTCGCGCTCAAGGTCATCCATCCGCATTACGCGAAGGAGAAGACCTGGCTCCAGCTCTTCATCGACGAAGCAAAGCTCTCTGCCAACCTCGTGCACGGAAACATCGTGCAGATCTATCAGCTCGGCGAAGTCGACGGCCAATACTACATGGCGATGGAGTACATCAAGGGCCCGACGGTGCGCGCGATCATCGAGCGCCATCGCGTGCTCGAGACGCCGGTGCCGCTCGCCATCGCCGCGTACATCGCGAGCCGTGTGTGCCGAGCGCTCGACTTCGCGCACAACTTCGTGAGTTCGGAGGGCGACAGGCTCGACATCGTCCACCGCGACGTGTCGCCGAACAACATCATGGCGACGTGGGACGGACACGTGAAGCTCACGGACTTCGGTATCGCGAAGGCGAATACGTCCATCGACCCGATGCAGAAGTCGCCGCAGATGCTCATGGGGAAGAAGCACTACATGAGCCCCGAGCAGCTGCTCGCACTCGAGGTCAGCGGCCGCAGCGACGTCTTCGCCGTGGGAGTGACGCTGTACGAGCTACTCGCGCTCGAGCCGCTCTTCTATGAAGATGCGACGGAGCTGCTCATCGACGAGGTGACGTGGCGCCCGCTCCCGAACGTGCGCGAGCTCGTTCCGGACATTCCGCGCACGATCGAGGACATTCTCACTTCCTCGCTGGATCGCGATCCCTCCAAGCGCCCGACCGCCGCCGCGATGGGACGCGCGCTCGACAAATGGTGCGAGTCGCAGGCCGTAGTCGCGACGCCGGACCGGCTGCAGGAGCACCTGGCCACGATCTTCACCGAGACGTACCAGCCGCCCACCCAGGCCGAAGAGCTCACGCACTTCTCCAACTTCAAGCGCGGTCTCAAGCGCGCGGATGGCTCGCGCTCGAGCTGGTGGTCGAAGATGTTCAAGCGGGCGTAACTCCCGCTTGGGGATATATTCCTCCCCATGAAGATCTACACGAAAACGGGTGACGCTGGCGACACGGGACTTTTCGGCGGCGGCCGCGTGCCGAAGGATCATCCACGCGTGCAGGCCTACGGCTCCGTCGACGAGCTGAACGCATCGCTCGGCATGGCGCGCGCGCTCGAGCCCACGCCCCGCATCGACGATGTGCTCGCCCCCATCCAGCGCGATCTCTTCAGCTTGGGCGCGCTCCTCGCGACGCCCGATCCCGAGAAGGTGCGCGACTATCTCGAGAAGGCGAGCATCGGCGACGCGCGTATCGCGGAGCTCGAGCGCGCGATCGACGAGGGCGAGAGCGAGCTCGAGCCGCTGCGCGCGTTCATTCTTCCCGGTGGAACGGTGAAGGCGGCGGCGCTGCATCTCTCGCGCACGGTGTGCCGGCGTGCCGAGCGCGATGTGCTCGCGATGTCGCGCAGCGAGACGATCCCGCCGATCGTGATCATCTATCTCAATCGCCTCTCCGATCTGCTCTTCGTGCTCGCGCGCGTGGCGGCGCGGAGGGCGGGCGCGGCGGAGATCACCTGGTGAGCGGCGCGAGCTCGATCAACGTCGGCTCGTACGACGTGCACGTGGGCGCGGGGCTGCTCGATCGCGCGGGGGAGATCATTCGCACGGCGGCTCCGGCGCATCGCTACGTCATCATCTCGGATGCGAACGTCGCACCGCTCTACGCCGCGCGCCTGCGCGACGCGGTTGGCTCCGCGCAATCGGAGCTCCTCACGATTCCCGCCGGCGAGGCCCACAAAACGCGCGAGCTGTGGTCGCATCTCACGGACGACCTCCTCGCCGCGGGCTACGGTCGCGACACGACCATCCTCGCGCTCGGCGGCGGCGTGATCGGCGACCTCGCGGGCTTCGTTGCCGCGACGTACATGCGCGGCATTCCTTTCGTGCAGCTTCCGACGACGCTGCTCGCGATGATCGACGCATCGATTGGAGGAAAGACGGGCGTGGACACGCCGGCTGGAAAGAATCTCGTGGGCGCCTTTCACCGGCCGCGCGCGGTGATCGCCGATCCCGCAGTGCTCGCAACGCTCCCGCCAAATCATCTGCGCTCGGGAATCGCGGAGGCTGTGAAGCACGGCGCGATTGCAGACGCCGCGTACTACGCCGCCACCAACACCGAGCTGCCGAGGCTCCTCGCCAATCCCGCCAGCAGCGCGATGCGCTCGCTCATCATCCGCAGCATCGAGATCAAGGCGAGCATCGTTTTGCAGGACGAGCGCGAGGGCGGCATCCGCCGCAACCTCAACTTCGGCCACACCTTAGGTCACGCCATCGAATCCGAGAGCGGCTATCGCCTGCTCCACGGCGAAGCGATCGCAATCGGCATGGTGCTCGAAGCGCTGCTCGGCGAACGACTCGGCGTCACCGCCTCCGGCACCGCGAAACGTCTTCGCGATACTTTGACACGCGCTGAACTACCCGCCACCATCCCGAAGGATCTCGACCTGAAGCGCATTCTGCTCGCCACGCACGGAGACAAAAAGGCGCGCGAGGGCGCTACCGAATACGCGCTCGTGGCCGAGATCGGGCGCGCGATTGCCGGCGTTCGCGCGCCCGATGAAACGGTGCTCGAGGTGCTCACGCAAAGCGTCAGCGCACAATAACATACGTCACGCTCGACGAGGGCATTCTCCTTGCCCCGCACGCACGTGTCTTCAACCATCGGATCGACATGTCCTCGTTCACGACCTTTCTGATCGGCTACCTCATTTTCATCATCGGCCTCGCGATCGCCGCGTACCTGCTGCACGTGCAGACGCAATGGATCGTCGTCGGTGCGATCATGCTGGTCGGCATAGGCATTTTGACCGCAACGCAACGCACGAAGCCGCGCGACCCCCAGCACTAACCCGAAGATTCGCCGTTTCACGAGCGACTTTTCGCCATCGCAGCCGTGATTCAGGCTGTTTTCGCTGCGTGAGATTCGGCACACTTTGTGGCTGTTGACCTAACCGACAGCCACAGTTATCCTGCCCGACGTAGAGGCTCGGCACCATCGAGCCGCTGCACGTCCGGCGAATTTCCTCCCCCATGCCGCCGTGCCGCTCGTCCACCCTTCCGCAAAGAACGGGGCGTGTATGGAGCATGTG
>PLMM01000008.1 GCA_003142495.1 Gemmatimonadota bacterium
TGGTCGGGATTTTTTAGGAGCTCATCGAGCCTCCCGCGGATTATCGAGGATGCGTAGGTAAATTCTTCACTGTCGTTCAAGTACCGTACTTCCGTCGCCCATATTTTCCGAGTTCCTAGCAGACCTAGGAAGCCCTGTGGGCCAGTGTAGTGATGTACGGTGTCCGGTCGCTCCCCTACCTTGAGCAGTGCGCGAATCACACTCTCGTCGGCCGACATCGATTTGTTGTTCATGTCTTCCTGCAAGGTTGGCGGTTGATGCGAAGACCGGACGTCGGCGACCAAAAAAAACACCTCGTTCAGAGCGAGAGCTCCAAACGAGGTTGAATAGTTGAACTGCTTCGTCCCTACCCTGCTACCACCTGTAGTGCGCAAACGCCTTATTCGCATCAGCCATCCGGTGCGTATCGTCCTTCTTCTTCACCGAATTCCCTTCTCCCTTACTCGCCGCTATCACCTCAGCCGCCAACTTCTCGGCCATCGCCTTCTCGCTACGCTCACGCGAATACTGCATCAGCCACCGCATCCCTAACGCCGTCCGACGCTCAGGACGAACTTCCACGGGAACCTGGTACGTCGCACCACCAACTCGCCGGCTCTTCACTTCCACCACCGGCTTGATGTTCTGCAGCGCCGCCTTGAACACGTTCACACCCGGCTGACCCGTGCGGGACTCAACGAGATCCATCGCGCCGTAGAAAATTCCCTCGGCCGTGGACTTCTTGCCCTGCAGCATCAGCGTGTTGATGAACTTCGAAACGGTCTGGCTATCGTAGCGGGCGTCGGGGAGAATCGTACGCTTTACCGCTTTAGAGCGACGGCTCACTTCTTCTTACCTCCAGCGGATCCAGCACCAGCACCGCCAACCTTCGGCTTCTTCGTGCCATACTTGGACCGACTCTGATTGCGGCCGTTCACGCCCGAGGCGTCCAACGTTCCGCGAACAATGTGATAGCGAACGCCCGGCAAGTCCTTCACTCGGCCGCCGCGAATCAGCACGATCGAATGCTCCTGCAGNNGAGTTCGGCTTCTTCGGCGTGGTGGTGTACACTCGCGTGCAAACGCCGCGCTTCTGGGGATTCCCCTTGAGCGCCGGCGCCTTTTCCTTCTTTTCAACGTCCTGGCGACTGCGCCGGACGAGCTGGTTGATAGTCGGCATAACCTTAGGTAATACGCGAAGATAGACGAATAGCCCTCAAAATTAGACGGGCCGTCCGAGAGAGTCAAGCACAGTAACTCGTAAGCCGAACGCTGGCGGTGCTTCGCCAGCGCCCGGCCACCCTAAATCGTTGCTACCCCTCGTCGTCGCCGAACGGCAGCGAGCCGCCGCCAGCGAGATTTCCCACACCACCCGTGAGCAGCGCCGCGAACGACGCCTCCGGCAACGGCTCCGCAATCGGCTCCGGCGCCACGGGAATGTCGATCCCCTCGATGTCCACTTCCTGGTACCGATACAACCCGGTACCCGCCGGAATGAGGTGACCGATGATGATGTTCTCCTTCAAGCCAAGCAGATCGTCCTTCGCGCCGCGGATCGCAGCGTCAGTGAGCACGCGCGTGGTCTCCTGGAACGAAGCCGCCGAAATGAACGACTGCGTCGTGAGACTCGCCTTCGTGATGCCGAGCAGCAGCGGCTCGGAAGTGGCCGGACTCTCGTCGCTCTGCTTCGAGCGCTCGTTCGTATCCCGGAACACCGCCTTGTCGACGTGCTCGCCCTCGAGCATCTGGGTCTCCCCAGGCTCGAGCACCCGAACTTTCTGCAGCATCTGACGCACGATCACGCCGATGTGCTTGTCGTTGATCTTCACACCCTGCAGGCGATAGACCTCCTGCACTTCATTCAACAGATATTCCTGCACCGCCCTCGGTCCCTTGATCCGCAGAATATCGTGCGGATTCACCGGCCCCTCGGACAAACGATCTCCAGCTCGCACGCGGTCACCCTCGTGCACGCGCAGGTGCTTACCGGCAGGCACCTCGTACAGCTGCGCCGGCTGCGTCTCGTCCACCGCAAACACACCGTCGCCAGTTTCCATGAGCGGCTGCACGAAGATCTCGCGCTTGCCGCGCTTGATCTCGCCGAAGCGCACGACGCCGTCGATCTCCGAGATGGTCGCCGGATCCTTCGGCCTGCGCGCCTCGAACAGCTCCGCGACTCGCGGCAGACCACCCGTGATGTCGCGCGTCTTGTACGCCTCTCGCCCGATCTTCGCCAGAATTGTTCCAGCCGAGATTCTCGCGCCATCCTGCACGATCAGCTGAGCCCCAACCGGTACGACGAAGTCGCGCAGACGCTTCTCCTTCCCGCCCTTCTCCTGAATGATCTCGATGTGCGGGTGGAGCTTCTTCTCTCGATCTTCAATGACGACCCGCTGACGCAGACCGGTGAGCTCATCGAGCTCCTCGGAGAGCGACTCTTCCTCGACGAGGTCGACGAAGCGAATCGTTCCTTCGACGTCCGCGATGATCGGCGTGGTATACGGATCCCACGTGAACACCACCCCGTCCTTCTTGATCTCCGCGCGATCGTTCACCATCAGGAACGCGCCGAGCGGAACCTGGAAGCGCGACACGATCGCCGCGCTCTCGTCGGCACTCGCCCGAATCATGATGTCGCCTTCGTACGACGTGACGATTCGCTGTCCGTCCGGGTTCGTGACGAACACCAGCCGCTCGCCATACTCGACCGTGCCCGCAACCTTCGACTTCCGCGCCGTCTGCTCCGCAATACGTGCCGCGGTGCCTCCGATGTGGAAGGTACGAAGCGTCAGCTGCGTGCCCGGCTCGC
>PLMM01000011.1 GCA_003142495.1 Gemmatimonadota bacterium
GAACGTCCGGCTAACGGAGCCCAGGTACAATGCGAGCGACCCGAACATCGGAGATTCGATATGTGGTGCCGTCGTGACTCGATCCGAACAGTGCTCGGAGCCGTCCTTGCGAGCAGCGTATTCGCTGGGTGCACGCCGTCGGACAGCTCAGGCGCTAGCGCCCAAGCCACGCCGGCCGCATCGACCGCTGGCTCTGTCTTGCCGGGAAACTCTGCCACGTGCGCCGTGCTGACTGCCGCCAAGGCGTCAGCGGTCTTGCACTCAACCGTCACCCTCAAGGTCGCCACCGGAAAGGATGACGGACGATCTATCTGCACCTACACCTACAGCGGGGGCGGCTGGGTCGAGGTCGATCTGGCGACGGTTGCAGACGCTCAGCAACAGTACGAGGCGGCAAAGAGCGGCGCGCCCGCCATCACCGACGTATCCGGAGTAGGTGACAAGGCCTTCGATGGCCCCCTGGGTCTCGGCGCTGTCCGGGGCAACCACTTCGTGCGCGTGGTCGGACCGACGCCGGGCGTCCAGCTGGGAAGACAGAAACTCGCGCAGGCGCTCTTCGCTGCGCTCTAAATCACTGGAGTGCCGGCGAGACCTGAGTCCACGCCGTGCTGTCGCTACTGAACCGCACGGCATAACAGCGTGGCAGCGCTCGTCTACTTCGCCGCCGCTTTCTCCGTCAGACCGCGCTGTTCGAGCAGCGGTTCGATGCGCGGATCGCGTCCACGGAATGCGCGATACATCGCTCCGACGTCTTCGGTATTCCCACGCGAGAGAATCATGTCGCGGAAGCGCTGGCCGTTGGCGCGCGTCATCCCACCGTGTTCGGCGAACCAGGCGTATGCGTCGTCATCGAGCACCTCACTCCATAAATACGCATAGTATCCCGCGGCATACCCGCTGTCCCATATGTGCGAGAAATACGAGGACCGATAACGCGGTGGGACATCTCGCATGTCCACCTGGAAACGTTTGAGCGACTGCTCTTCGAACGTGTCGACGTTCTGCAATGGTGCGTCGGCTGGAAGGGTATGCCACGCAAGGTCGAGCAGCGATGCGGCGAGATATTCCGTCGTTGCGAATCCCTGATTGAATGTGCGCGCGCGTCGAATCTTCTGCACGAGCTCCTGCGGCATCGGTGCCCCGGTCTCGTAGTTCTTCGCGTAGTTCGCGAACACCGTTGGCTCGAGAGCCCAGTGCTCGTTGAACTGCGACGGAAACTCCACGAAGTCGCGCGGTACGCTCGTGCCGGCGAGCGTTGGATACTCCACGTTCGAGAACATCCCGTGCAGCGCATGGCCGAATTCATGGAACATCGTCGTCACGTCGCCGAACGTGAGCAGCGCCGGCTGGCCAGGCGCCGGCTTGGTGAAATTCTCCACGTTGTACATCACGGGCTCGGTACCGAGCAGCCCCGATTGGCTGACGAAGCTCGACGTCCATGCGCCGCCGGCCTTGTTGTCGCGCTTGAACGGATCGTAGTAGAAGAGCGCCATCGGCTTTCCGTCTGCGTCCCGCACCTCGAACACGCGGACATCCGGCTCATAGACCGGGATATCCTTGCGTTCGGTGAACGTGATGCCGTAGAGCTTGTTCGCCGCGAAGAATACGCCGTCCTGCAGAACACGGTTAAGCTCGAAGTATGGCTTGAGCTGCGATTCGTCCAAATCATACGACGCCTTGCGAACCTGCTCGGAGTAGTACTGCCAGTCCCATGGCGCGAGCGTGAAACCCCCGTTCTCCTTATCGATCAGTTTTTGCATGTCCGCTCCCTCACCGCGCGCCTTGGCAGTCGCTGCCGACACCAGATCGGTCAGTAGCTTGAGCGCAGCCGCGGGAGTCTTGGCCATCTGATTGTCGAGCACGTACGCCGCATAGTCGGGATAACCCAGCAGTTTCGCACGATCAGCACGAATCTGCGCGATGCGTGCGATCGTTGCGCGTGTGTCGTTCGAGTCACCGTGTTCCGCACGCATGATGGATGCATTGAACAACTGCTCACGCACTGCCCTGCTGCTGAGTGAGGCCTGCGCTGGTTGCTGCGTGGTGTTCTGCAGCGGGAGCACCCACTTGCCGTTCAGTCCTCGGCCGTCCGCCGCCTGTGCCGCAGCGGCGACATCCGCCGCGCTGAGCCCCGCGAGCTCCGCGGTACTGTCGAGCACGAGCGCGGCATTCTTGGTGGCCGCGAGCAACTTGCTCGCGAACGCATTCCGCAGTGTAGATTCTTCCTGGTTGAGCGCGCGGAGCTTCACCTTGTCCGGCTCCGACAAGTTCGCGCCGGCACGCACGAACCGTATGTAGTATCGCTCGACGAGGTACTGCTGCTCCGCACTGAGTCCGCGATCCTTGCGGTGATCGTAGACCGCCTTGATGCGCGCGAAGAGCTTGGGGTTGAGATTTATCGCATCGCTGTGAGCAGCGAGCTTCGGGGCTTCCTCGCGTCTGACACGCTGCAACGCGGGATTTGTATTCGATTGCGCGAGAGCGCCGAAGACTTGCTGAACTCGGCGAAGTAGCGTGCCCGATCGTTCGAGAGCAACTATGGTGTTGTCGAACGTCGGAGCCGCGGCCTGATCAGCGATCTTCGTGGCATCGGCGAGACTCTGCCGCATCCCCTCGTCCATGGCAGGCTGAAAATCCGAGTCCTTGATCCTGTCGAAAGGCGGCGCCTCGAACGGAAGCGTGCTCTTGGTGAGAAGCGGATTCTGCTCTGCAGGAGTCTGGGCTGCAATTGGTGCAGCGGCTATCGCGAGGCAGCTGACTGACAGCACAAGCGAACGAAAACCGGCCATCGTGCTCTCCTTGATGTGGCGCTAAAAAGACGCCACGAAGCATATGATGGAGATGCTGGCGCTGATAGGGAGCGGGGAACCACCATCAACCCCCTATCCCAGACGCCAAGGCCGGATCGGAAACGGCGCGTTGCGGAATTCGAATTATGCGGCCTTCAAAGGACCGGCGAGCGTGTAGCTACTGAGG
>PLMM01000349.1 GCA_003142495.1 Gemmatimonadota bacterium
GCACTCGCCGATGTTGGGGCAGTGGGCCTCGGCGCACACGGAATGCAGCCGAAGGTCCTGCATCAACTGCTGCATGCGGAGATAGTTCGGACCGCCGGGGGCCCGTACTTTCAGCCACGCCGGCTTGCGCTCGGGGAGCGCGGGGGCTCGGTGTCTGCCCATGATCTGGTAGAGCGAATCGTGCATGCGCCTCTGGTCGCAAACTGCGGCGCGCGCGGGTGCCGCACGCGTCACGCCCAAGCTATCTGCAGTACCTGCATCGTGATAGTCACGCTAACTGGCTATCAAAATATAGCCGGTTATCGCGACTCGGCGAAGCGTTCGATCGCGAATGGAGACACATCGTACGCGCTCGGCGCGCCGACCGCGAGGGCGCCGATCGCCTCCCCCGTGATAGGCGCCAGAAGGATCCCGTTCCGCCCGTGGCCGCAGGCGTAGAGCAGCTGTGGGATCTCGGGATCGCGACCCAGGATCGGCAGGCGATCGGGGGTTATCGGGCGAAGGCCCGCCCAGTGCGAGAGGACGGGAGCCGACCGTGCGGCGGGCGCGATGCGATGTGCGATCCCCTCGAGCTGTGCGCGCCCTTCGGGGGTCGTGTCGTTGTCGAAGCCAACCTCCTCCATTGTCGCGCCGACGACCGTTCCCTCGAAACGGTCGGATTCCCCCGGAAATCGCCGAGGGACCAGATAGCCGCCGCCGCCGTAGATCACATGGTTGGTGAGCGCGCCATCCACCATAAGAAGCTGCCCACGCACCGGGCGCACGGGGAGCGGGCGGGGAAGCCCTCCGAGCTGCGCGGCCCACGCCCCCGCGGCAATAACCAGCGAGCCACCCTCGAGCACGTCGCCGTCCTCGAGAATCACTCTCGGTCGCGCCGCGGTCACGTTCACCGATCGGACTCCCGCGCTCACGAGGGTGATCGCGCGGCGACCTTCTGCGCGCCGTTTCATCGCGATGAAGAGCACGACATTGTCGACGGATCCATCGTTCGGAGTCATCATGGCGCCCGAAAACTCCGCCAACCCGGGCTCGAGCTCGCGCAGCGCCCGCGCATCGATCCACTCGCTGCCAACGGGGCAATGCGCGGGCTTCCCGTCGGTAGTAAGCTCGAGTATGCCGCTGCGATCGAAGGGAACGGCGACTCCCGTCTCGTCGCGCAGCGCGGCCAGAAAGGAGGGGTAGAGGTCTCGGCCGGCGATCGCGAAGCGGCGCACCGCGTCGCTCGGAAGCTCCTCGCTTTCGGCGCCCGGAGCGAGCATGCCGGCGCCGGCCGGCGACGCCTCGCCGACCCGTGCCTCGCCCACAAGCAGCACCGATGCGCCTCGCGTCGCGGCCTCGGCCGCCACGGCCAGCCCGATCAGCCCCCCGCCCAGGACGACGACGTCGGCGGTCTTCACGAGCGCGGGAGCCCAGCCGGGGGCGCCTGAAACCTCACGCGGCGGCAGGTCGTATTGTAAGCAGAATCGGAGGGCAATCGCCTCAAGGGGAGAAACAGGGTCATGCTACGCACCGTGTTCGCAGTCGGCCTCATGGCCATTCTGGGGCTCATCGCCCTGAAGTTCATTTTCGGGATTTTCGGCTTTCTCTTCGTCGTGCTCTTCGGGCTGTTTTTTCTCGCCCTCAAGATCGCGTGTATCGGATTTGTCTTGTATCTCGTGATCCGCGTTTTGAGCCCGGATACCGCGCGGCGCATTCGCCAGAAGTGGTCCGGCGCCTGATCGCGCGCTAGCCCGTCGCGTCGATCATCGAGAGCACGCTCCACGCGAGCAGCGGCACCATGAGCTCGTGGTGCCCCGTGATCTCGTAGCCTTTCCCGCCATCCACCGTGGGGCGCAGCACGACGTTCATGTGCGGCCTGTAGTGGCGAAGCATGTCGAGATCGGCGGCGGTGAAGCCGGTCGGCTTTCCATCGTTGAGATTGCGCGCGATGGTGAGCGCCTTGAGAAAGACCTCCGGAAGGATGACCGCGCTACCGAGATTGAGCACCACTCCACCGTCATGGACCGCTGGAAGCGACGCCGCGAAGCGACGGAAATCGCGATGGCTCGTGTCGCCGATCGCCGCGCCGCTCGCTGCGGGGTGCTGGTGGATGATCTCCGCGCCGATCGCCGCGTGCACCGTGAGCGGGACGCCGAGATCGTCGGCGCGCTTGAGGAGTGAGAGCTCCGGATGCGTGAGCTCCTTGCCATCGAAGGCGCGCGCGAGCGACTCGCCCATGCCCCAGCTCTCGCTCTGGCCACGGATGAACGCCTCGTTCATCTCGCGCCCCGTCTCCTCCGCCATTCCGAAGGTGCCCTCGCGCAGCCCCGCCTGCACGTCTTCGCTCGTGCCGCCCCAGCGCGTGATCTCGTAGTCGTGGATCGCCGCCGCGCCGTTCATCGCTACGTGCGTGATGATCCCGCGTTGCATGAAGTCGATGAGGATCGGCGCGAGTCCGGTCTTTACGATGTGGCCGCCGACCATCACCACCACACCGCGCTCTCCCGCCGCGCGCGCGATGTCGCGCGAGAGCGCGAGAAAATCGCGCGCCGCGAGCACATCGGGGAGCGCGCCCAGGAAGGCGGCGAAGGAGCGGTCGTCTGCGGGCGGGGACGCGAACTCCTCGGCGCGCACCTTGTTCGGGCGGCGCCCGATCGGAACGGTGCGAACTGCCGAGAGGTCGGCTTCGGGCTTGTTCACTCCGGAGGCATCGTTGGCGGAGTGTACGATTTGAGAAAGAGTTCGAGGGATCGCAGCACCGGCATTTTCGCTTTCAGCTGAACCATGATATGACGATCGTCGTCCGTCACCCAGATCAGCGCCTCGCCGCCCTCGGCGAAGAGCCCGCCAGACTTGATGATCGGCTGCAGGACGATCGTGTTGAACGTGCCCGCATCGACCTTGATCTTCTCGCGGCGGAGCACCTTCACGATGACGGGATTCTTGTCCGGCCGAAAGTAGCGCGTGTATGTGTACGTCTCACCGACGATGAGCGGAACGGTGCGCACGAAGTAGAAGAACGAGACGTCGTCGAGCGGTTCCGGAACGCTTTCGCGCTCTTCGATTCCGCGCTGGTGCATACGGGCTCGATCGGGATAGAAGTCAAAATAGCGTACCACGTGGTAGTTCGCTTCGTTGAGACGTTGCGAGAAGCGGTGCGACGTGGCGGACCCGGGCTCGAACCAGCTCTCCAGGATGTCGTTCACCTTGAGAAAAAGAAAGCCGCCCTTGATCTCGAACACGGCATGATAGGTCGCGCGACCATCTATCGTGACGGTGTCCTCGATGCCCATACTG
>PLMM01000335.1 GCA_003142495.1 Gemmatimonadota bacterium
CTGCTGCCGCACGGCTACGAGGGGCAGGGCCCCGAGCACTCGAGCGCGCGTCTCGAGCGCTTTCTGCAGCTGTGCGCGGAGAACAACATGCGCGTCGCCTATCCATCAACGCCCGCGCAGTACTTCCACATCCTGCGGCGGCAGGCGCTCACCACGAGTCGTCGTCCGCTCGTGCTGATGCAGCCCAAGAGCTTGCTGCGCCTGCCGCTCGCGGCGTCGCACCTCTCCGATCTCGTGGCCGGAAGCTTCCAGCCGGTGATCGACGATCCGATTGCATCGAAAAAGGCGGAGATGGTGCGCCGTCTCGTGCTGTGCAGCGGCAAGATCTACTACGATCTGCTCGCGGGGATCGAAGCGAACGGCGGCAGCCGTGAGCACATTGCGATCGTGCGCGTCGATGAGCTCTATCCGTGGCCGCACGAGGCGATCACCGCGGTGCTCGAGCGCTACTCGGATATCGACGAGGTCGTGTGGACGCAGGAAGAGCCGCGCAATATGGGCGCGTGGAGCTTCGCCTCGCCGCGGCTGCGCGGCGCGGTGGGGAACGCGATGACGATCCGATACATCGGGCGTCCCGAGCGCGCAAGCCCGGCGGAAGGGTACGCGGCGCCGCACGCGGAGCAGCAGGCGAAGCTCGTGGCTGAGACGCTTGCGCCGCTCGCGGCCAAGCGCGCGGGGGCACGTGCAACCTCTGCGGCGCGCTGAGCGTTAGGCACGTATGACGGCTGAAAACGCAATCGCCTGCTCGAACTCGTCCCCGTGAGGCTGCGAGCCGGGCTGTACGCCATCGCTGCACTCGCCATTCTCGCGCCGCGCGCCTCGTTTGCTCAGGAGCGCGGCGCGACGGCGCTGGGAGACGCACTCGCCGGCCTTCCGGTGTCGGTGCGCGTTCTCGTGATCGGCGCGCATCCCGACGACGAGGACAATCGATTGCTCACCTGGCTGGCGAAGGGGCGTCACGCGGACGTCGCGTATCTCTCGCTCACGCGCGGCGACGGCGGCCAGAATCTCATCGGCAACGAGCTCGGTGAAGCGCTCGGCGTGATTCGTACGGAGGAGCTGCTCGCGGCTCGACGCGTCGATGGCGCGCAGCAGTTCTTCACGCGCGCGTACGACTTCGGCTTCTCGAAGAGCGCGGCGGAAACTTTCACACACTGGCCGCACGACACGCTTCTCACGGACGTCGTGACGGTCGTGCGCGCGTTCAGGCCACAGATCATCATCGCGGTCTTCTCGGGGACGCCGCGCGACGGGCACGGGCATCACCAGGTGTCGGGAATTCTCGCGCGCGAAGCGTACGACGCTGCGGGCGATGGCGCTAAGTTCCCGGCGAGCGCGACCAAGGGGCTCGCGCCGTGGACGCCGCTCAAGTTCTATCGCACGACCTCGTACTGGTCGGGCGCGGGAGCGACCTTCCACTACAACGCGGGCGAGTACAGCCCGTTGCTCGGACGGAGCTACGCGGAGATCGCGGCGGAGAGCCGGTCGCAGCATCAGTCGCAGGGGCAGGGGGGATTGCAGCGGAAGGGGTACATCCCGGGATCGGTGAAGCGCGAAGAATCGCGCGCGCCGGGTGCGCCGAAGGATCCGAGCAAGGAGAGCTCGATCTTCGATGGCGTCGACACGACGTATCGGAGACTGCGGGGCGAGGTGAGTGCGGCGCAGCGGACGCGGGTGGACTCGCTCGTGAAGGCGCTCGCGAAGCTCGACATGCGCCACGATCTCGCGCGACCAGATACGCTGCTTCCTGAGCTGTATCGCGCGAGCAGGCTTGCGCGTGCGCTATCGGATGGCGCGACTGGTGACGTGCAGGCGTCGCTCACCACGCTGCTTGACGGGCTTGGGCGAGCGGACGTGTTGGCGAGTGGCACCGCGATCGAGGCCACGGTGCCGCGCGAAGCGCTCGCCCTCGGCGACTCGATGCCAGCGACGATCACGGTGTACGATCGAAGGGCGGAGCCGGAAGACGCGCCGATGTCGCTGGTGATCGACTCGGTGACGCTCGGCGGGAGCGCGATCTCGGCCTCGTCTGCTCCGATGAAGAAGAAAATCGCGCGCGACAGCTCCGCGACCTGGTCGCTCACGGTGCGCGCATCGGCGCTCACCGCACCGTGGTGGCTGACTCCACCGCGCACGACCGACCTCTTCGCATCCGCGGTGAGCACCGAAGACGCGGAGTCGACGGTGTCCGGCACCGCGTACGCGAGCGTATATGGAGGCGGCAGAGAGATCATGCGCGCGCCGCTCGTGATGCGCGTCGCGAACCCCGCGCGCGGCGAGGAGCAGCGCCCGCTCGCGGTCGTCCCCGCGATCTCGGTGACGCTCGATGGCGCGGTTGGCTACGCTCGCGCCAACGCTCCGCTCGATCGCGAGCTGCGCGTCACCCTTCGCTCGGCGTACCAATCACCGCGCGACGTGAGCGTGCGCCTCGATCTGCCGCAGGGGCTCCAGGCGGACACGCTCACGCGCAGCATCTCGCTCGCGGGAATGGGCGCCGCACACACGATCGCGTTCCGCGTGCGCGGCACGCTGGCGGCGGGCCGCCACACGATCACTGCGGTGGCCGAGAGTGGCGGGCAGGAGTTCAGCACCGGCTACATCGCCATTCGCTACGATCACATCCGCCCGCAAACGATCGTTCGACCGGCGACGATGGCCATCGAGGCCGTCGATGCGCAGCTGCCGCACGGTGTGAGCGTCGCCTACGTGCAGGGCGTCGGCGACAACAGCGCGCCGATGCTCGCCGAGCTCGGCGTGCCGGTGACGGTGCTCGACGCGCACGGGCTCGCGGCGGCGGATCTCTCGCGCTTCACGGCGGTGGTGATAGGCACGCGCGCGTACGAGTCGGACCCGTCGCTCGCCGCGCAGAATGCGCGATTGTTCGAATGGGTGAGCAACGGCGGCACGATGGTGGTGCAGTACGGGCAGCGCGAGATGGCGCGGCCCGGGATGATGCCGTATCCGATCTCGCTCTCGTCCCCGGCGGCGCGCGTGACAGATGAGGCGTCGCCGATCACGGTGCTCGCGCCGAACGATCCGCTGCTCGCCGCGCCGAATCGCATCACCGATGCGGACTGGCGCGGCTGGGTGCAGGACCGCGCGCTGTACATGCCGTCGACAATCGACTCGCACTATCAGACTGTGATCGCGACGAACGATCCCGGTGAGCCGCCGAATCCCGGCGGCATTTTGCGCGCGGCGCTGGGACGCGGCAGCTACATCTACACGACGCTCGCGTTCTTCCGGCAGCTTCCCGCGGGCGTCCCGGGTGCGGCGCGGCTGTTCGTGAATCTGCTCGGCCCGCCGATCGCGAGCTCGACGCCCGCGGCGCGCGCGGTGTCGCCGTGAGCGTCGCGCTGCGCATGCGTCGCGGGCTCGCGTGCGCATCGGTGGTGGCGCTCGCCGCGTGCGGCGGCGACGGACGCACCGTGCTCACCGTTTACTCGCCGCACGGGAAGGATCTCCTCGAGTACTACGAGGCCGGCTTCGAGAAGGCACATCCCACCGTCGACGTGCAGTGGGTGGACATGGGCTCGCAGGACGTGCTCGACCGTCTGCGCAGCGAGGCCGCGAACCCGCAGGCCGATGTCTGGTTCGGCGCGCCGACCGAGGTGTTCGATCGCGCGGCCGCGGCGGGGCTGCTCGCGCCGTACAAGCCGACGTGGGCCGGAGTCGTTCCGCCCGAGGCGAAGGGCGGCTCCGATCTCTGGTACGGCACCTATCTCACTCCCGAGGTCATCGCGTACAACAGCGACGCGATCGCCGCGGCCGATGCGCCGAAGGATTGGGACGACGTGCTCGATCCGAAGTGGAAGGGGAAGGTCATCATTCGGGATCCGCTGCCGAGTGGGAGCATGCGCGCGATTTTCGGCGCGATGATCGTGCGTGGAATGGGCACCTCGGGCACGCCCGACTCCGGCTACGCGTGGCTCAGGCATCTCGATGCGAGCACGAAGGAGTACGCGCTCGATCCCGGTGTGCTGTACCAGAAACTTGGACGCCAGGAGGGGCTGATCTCACTCTACGATATGCCCGACATCGCGTCGCTGCGCGGCCGCTTCAAGATCCCCGTGCAGTACGTCATTCCTTCGAGCGGTACGCCGGTGCTCGTCGATGCGATCGCGATCGTGAAGGGAACGAAGCACGCCGATCTCGCGCAGCAGTTAAACGAGTTCGTGACGACGCCTGCCGCGCTCGAGGAGGCATCGAACAAGTTCTACCGCATCCCCGCGCGCAGCGACATTCCGCTCGACTCGCTCCCGCAGTGGGTGCGCGACGCGAAGACGAAGATCAAGCCGATGCCGCTCGACCGCGCGCTGCTCGCGAAGCATCTCGACGAGTGGATGCGCTACTGGGATTCGAACATCCGCAACCGCAGCAAGAAGAGCTGATGGCCGGCGCGGCGCGGCTCTCCCTCGACAAGCTCACGCGCCGCTTCAGGGACAAGCTCGCTGTCGACGCGCTGTCTCTCGAGATCGCGAGCGGCGAGCTCGTGGCGCTCATGGGCGCGAGCGGCTCGGGGAAGACGACGACGCTGCGCATGGTCGCGGGCTACGAGCCGCCGGATTCCGGGCGCGTGTGGCTCGAGGGGAAGGACATCACGGCGCGCGCGCCGCGCGTGCGCGGCTTCGGGATGGTCTTTCAGCATTACGCCCTCTTCCCGCACATGACGGTTGGGCAGAACGTCGCCTTCGGCCTCGAGGCGCGCGGCGTCTCGAAGGCGGAGCGGAGCGCGCGCGCCGCGACCGCGCTCGCGAATGTGGACCTCGATGGGGCATCGCCGCGCGCGATCCAGTCGCTCTCGGGCGGCGAGCAGCAGCGCGTCGCGCTCGCGCGCGCGCTCGTGATCGAGCCGCCGGTGCTGCTGCTCGACGAGCCGCTCTCGAATCTCGATCCGAACTTGCGCCGCAGCACGCGCAACGAGCTCCGCGCCACGCTGCGCCGGCTCGGCCTTACCGCGCTCTTCGTGACGCACGATCAGGAGGACGCGTTCGCGGTGGCCGATCGCGTCGCGCTGATGGAGAATGGCCGGCTGCTGCAGGTGGGTGCGCCGGAGGAGCTGCACGACAATCCGGTGTCGCGCTCGGTGGCGGAGTTCATCGGGCGGGCGACGTTTGTCCCCGGCGACTACGATGGCAAGTCGGTGACGGTGCACGTTGCGGGAACGGCGACGACGCTCGCCGCGCGCGCGCCCTCGACGCTCGGGCCGGAGCGCAACGTACTCGCCGTGCTTCGCCCCGACGCCCTCGCCTTCGTGAAGAACGGCTCCGGGTGGCCCGGCGTCGTCACCGATCGCCGCTTCGCCGGCACGCAGCTCGTCTATCGCGTGCGCGTCGATAGCGAAACCGAGGTCGAGCTGCAGAGCACCGACCGTGATGTGCGCGAGGGCGACAAGGTCTCGGTGCGCGTGGTGCGCGAGCCCGTGTCCGTGGTGGCGACATGAAGGTGAAGGCGGACCAGCGCGTCTCGTGGGCACTCGCGACTCCCGTGCTCGCGCTGCTGCTTTGGAGCGTCGTCTATCCCAACGTCACGATCATCGCCGGCTCCTTCGCGCACGGACTCGGCTACTGGCGCGACTTCGCCAACAGCCCGAGCGATCGCGAGGCGCTGTGGACGACGCTCGTCGTCTCTGTCGGCTCCGTGATCGGCGCGGCCGCCGTCGGGCTGCCGCTCGCCTTCGTGTTGAGCCGAGTGGATTTTCGCGGACGGAGATTCTTGCAGGCGGTGGCGACGCTTCCGGCTGCGCTGCCGCCGCTGGTCGGCGTCATCGCATTTTTGTTTTTGTACGGGGAGAGCGGCGTCGTCACGCGAGCCGTTCAGCGGGCGCTCCACCTGTCCGAACCACCGTGGCGCCTCACGGGAATCTGGGCGATCATCTTCGTGCATGCCTACACGATGTACGTCTACGTCTTCCTCTTCGTCTCGGCCGGCCTCGAGCGCCTCGACGGCACCCTCGACGAGGCTGCCGCGGGGCTTGGCGCCTCCACTGCGTTTCGCCTGCGCAAGGTGACGCTGCCGCTCGTCACGCCGGCGCTTGCGGGCTCGATGCTCCTCGTGTTCATGAGCGCGCTCGGCTCGTTCTCCGCGCCGTACATCTTCGGCGGCGGGTTGCGAGTGCTGTCGACGCAGATCGTCGCGTCGAAGCTCAATGGCGCGATGGGAATGGCGTACGTCGAGACGACGGTGCTCGCCATCACGGCGATCGCGGCGCTGTTGCTCCTCCGCTGGTTCGAGCGCCGCCGCTCGTACGCGGTCACGGGGAAGGGGAGCAACACGCGCATCTCGCTGCGCGGGCCGATGGCGCGACTCGCTCCCTTTCTCGCCGCCTCGCTCGTGTTCGTGCTCGTGCTTCCGCACGCGATGATCGTGCTCGTCGCTTTCGCGCGCGATGGCGCGTGGACGACACAGGTGCTCCCGCCGGAGTACACGCTCGACAACTTCAAGCGCCTCGCCACCGATCCGCAGCTCTGGTTGCCGGTGCGCAACTCCATCTCGATGGCGGCGCTCGCGACTGCCCTGAACATCGTCGTCTGCTTCGTCGCCGCGTATCTGCTCGTGCGCCGGCGCTTCGCCGGGCGCGGGCTGCTGCAGCTCCTCGTCGTGCTGCCGTGGGCGATTCCGGCGACCGCGATCGCGATCGGTCTCGCGTCAACCTTCGATCGCTCGGCGCCCGCGCAGCTGCGCGTGCTGCTCGTCGGCACCTTCTGGATTCTGCCGCTGGCGTACTTCGTGCGCGGCATCCCGCTCGTGACCAGCGCCGTCGAGAGCTCCCTTCGCCAAATGGATCCATCGCTCGAGGACGCCGCGCGCGGACTCGGCGCCAGCTGGTTGCTCGCGATGCGTCGCGTCGTGATCCCCGCGGCGCGCCCCGGACTCGCCGCGGGCGCGACGCTCGCGGCGATCACCGCCGTCGGCGAGTTCGTCGCGTCGATCGTGCTGTACACGCACGCCAACCGCCCGATCTCGATGGAGATTCTCGCGCAGCTCCGCAACCTCTCCTTCGGCACCGCGGCCGCATATAGCGTGCTGCTCATCCTCATCGTGTTGCTCATCACCGTCGCCGCGCGCCTGCTCGGCGGACGCCCCGAGCGCGTGGAGACCATACCAACCGCATGACGAAGCCTCGTGTGGTGATCATCGGCGGCGGCTTCGCCGGACTCACCGCGGCGCGCGGGCTGCGCAAGGCGGACGTCGAGGTCACGCTCATCGATCGCACAAACCACCATCTCTTCCAGCCGCTGCTCTATCAGGTGGCGACGGCGGTGCTGGCGCCGAGTGACATCACGTCGCCCATTCGGTGGCTGCTGCGCAAGAACACGAATACGACGGTGCTCTTAGCGGAAGTCGACGCGATCGACCCCGAGAAGCAGGTCGTGCATGCCGACAAGGGCACGCTCACGCTGCCGTACGACTATCTCGTGATCGCTTCGGGCGCGCGCCACGCGTACTTCGGCCACGATGAATGGGAACCCATGGCGCCGGGGCTCAAGAGCCTCGAGGATGCGCTCAAGGTGCGGCATCGCTTTCTGATCGCGTTCGAGGAAGCCGAGAAGGCTGCGCCAGAGGAACGCGATTCCTGGCTGCGCTTCGTCATCGTGGGCGGCGGGCCCACGGGCGTCGAGCTCGCGGGGATTCTTCCCGATATCGCGCACCACTCGATGCTCGACGACTTCCGCAACTTCGATCCGCGCGACACGAAGATTCTGCTGCTCGAGGGAGGTCCCCGGCTGCTCACAGCGTTCGAGCCCGATCTCGCCGCGCGCGCGCTCAAGGATCTGCAGGGGCTCGGCGTCGACGTGCATCTCAATGCGATCGTGACGCGCGTCGAGAAGGATGCGGTATACGTCGGCGATCAGCGTATCCCGACGCGCACCGTGCTCTGGGCCGCCGGCAATCAGGCGTCGCCGCTCGCGCGCACGCTCGACGCGCCGCTCGATCGCGCGGGGCGCGTGCTCGTGGCGCCGGATCTTTCGGTGCCGGGACATCCGCACATTTTCGTGACGGGCGATCTTGCGGCGATCAATCAGGAGAATGGTGAGCTCGTTCCCGGCGTCGCGCCGGCGGCGAATCAGATGGGAAAGCTCGCGGCGAAGAACATCAAGCGAATGCTGGCCGAGCTGCCAACGTTGAAGTTCGAATATCACGACAAGGGCAACCTCGCGACGATCGGCCGCTATCGCGCGATCGCCGAGATCGGGCCGCTGAAGCTGCGTGGACAGATCGCGTGGTGGTTCTGGTTGTTCATCCATCTCATGTATCTGGCCACCTTCCGCAATCGCGTGAGCGTGCTCATCGAATGGGCGTATTCGTATCTGACGTACCAGCGCGGATCGCGACTGATCACGGAGCGCGAGGGCGACGGTGTGTCGAGCGCGGGAGAGAACAAGATGGGGTCGATCGGATGACGGGGCCGCAGCGGAGCGCAGCGCACAGACATCTCGATGTGTTCGTGGGCACGTGGCGCGCGCGTGGGCTGTCGTTCGGAGGGCCGGAGCAAGTCGCGGAGGCTCCGCGCGCGCTCGCCGTGTCGTGGACCAGCGAGGAGACGTACGAGTGGCTCCCCGGCGGCTTCTTCATGCTCCACACGTGGGACGCAAAGGTCGGCACGCATCCGTTCAAGGGCACGGAGATCCTCGGTTACGATGAGTCGGAAGGCGGTTACTTCTCGCGCATGTTCGACAACGGCGGGAATCATCCCGAGTACACCGCGACGGTGAGCGGCAACGTGTGGATTTTCACGGAGGAATCGACGCGCGCCGCGGTGACCGTGAGCAACGACGGCAACCGGATGGATCTGCGCTGGGAGTGGCGGCAGGGCGAAGGGGAGTGGCTGCCGCTGTGCGATCGGACGGCGAATCGGGTGCGATAGGGCGCAGGCGGGAAGGGCAGGTAACCATCGTGTGAGGCGTCGCGCCGCCGGGCGGTCGTGACGTTGCACATCTCCGTTAAGAGCGTCGAATCAAGGTAAACCGACGATCGTGGGCGTCTTCCAAGTCGGTCTGACTTTTTCAATGCCATGTGGTAACGGAGCGTTCTTGACCGTCATTCCCATCGCCGAAGGTAGTCCCTCGAGTGCCTCGGCCGATTGGAGGGAGGGTGTCGCTCGCACGGCTGATTCCCCGCCGCCACGCGCCTCCAAGATTCACATTGCGGCGCTCGACGGTGTGCGAGCGATCGCCATTCTCATGGTCATCGTCTACCACGCGTTGAACGGTCTTCCGGCGATGACATCATCGCAGAATGTGTTTCTGAATGTGTTCGAACAGGGCTGGGTGGGAGTAGATCTCTTCTTCGTGCTCTCGGGATTCCTGATCACTGGTATCCTGATGGATGTGCGCACTCCGGTGCACGCCCTGCGGAATTTCTACGCGCGCCGCGCCCTGCGCATCGTACCGGTCTACGCGGCCTTTCTGCTATTCAGCCTGTGGATTGCGCCTCGGATCGGTACCATGCACGTCGAGGAAGTCGCGCAGCTGCGTAGCACGCAATTGTGGTACTGGACGTATTCGCAGAATATCCTGGTTGCACTTCACAGCTGGCAGGCAACGAGCTTTCCGTTGGCGCACTTGTGGTCCCTGTCGGTCGAGGAGCAGTTCTATCTGCTCTGGCCGTTCGCCGCGCTGCTGCTGTCGCCAGTCGCGCTGAGGCGCACGGCTGTTGGATGCATCGTTGCCGCGGAAGTTTTTCGTTTGGCGTTCATCCTACTCGGCGCTGGCGGGCAATTCAATTTCGTGATGCTGCCATGCCGAATGGACTCGCTGGCCGCCGGGGCGCTTCTCGCGTGCGCGTATCGGGATGCTGCGCTCTGGTCACGTTTCCTGAACGCGAGAAAGTGGCTTGCACTCGCCGCCGTCGTGCCTTTGATCGTCATTCCGCTCTATCGTCACAAGTTCAGCAGCCAGGCCCCGCTCGAGCAGCTGTTCGCGTTCCCGGCGATTGTCGCGCTGGCGAGCGTGGTGGTAGGCAGCGCCGTCGGTGGCGCCGATTGGTTGTCGAGCACGGGAATGCGGTTCATCGCGAGAATCAGTTACGGGATGTACGTGTGGCATCTGGTCGTCATGCGATTTATCCTGACCCAGGTGAGTGTTCCGGATACCACGTCGCCGCGCGCGTGGTGGATTTTCTACGGGGTGATGGCTCTCGGCACCGTGTGCGGTACCATCGTCGTTGCGCTGATCAGCTGGCACGT
>PLMM01000210.1 GCA_003142495.1 Gemmatimonadota bacterium
AGCGTGCCTTACACCACTCCCCCCTCCCTCGCGCCCGGTGCGCGTGTCGCGCTGCTCGCGCCCGCGGGCCCACTCGTCGACAAATCCGAGCTCGATCGCGCCGAGGGAAACGTGCGCGCCCTTGGCTGGGAGCCGCACGCCTATCCGAACGCGCTCGCCCGCGACGGCTACCTCGCCGGCGACGATGCATCGCGACTCACCGACCTCAACGCTGCGATTCGTGATCCGCGCATCGATGGCATCTGGTGCCTGCGCGGCGGCTACGGCGTGATGCGCATCCTCGACGCGATCGACTACGACTCGCTGCGGCGCGCACCGAAGGCGATCATCGGCTTCTCGGACATCACGGCGCTCCATCTCGCGGTGCGTGCGCGCTCGGACATCGTGAGCTATCACGGGCCGACCGCGCGCGGCGAGCTCACTCCCTTCTCGCGCGAATCGCTCGCGCGCGCGACGAGTGCGACCAGTTCGACGAGCGTCGCGCGCGATCCCTTCGCGGCCGCGCCTCCCCTAACCTGGTTGCAGGAGGGGCAGGCTGCCGGGCGGCTCGAGGGCGGGAATCTCGCGCTCCTCTGCTCGCTGCTCGGCACGCCGTACGCCGCGCGCGTCGATGGTGCGATTCTCATGCTCGAGGATGTGAACGAGCCGCTCTATCGCATCGACCGCATGCTGCGCCAGCTCATCCTCACAGGCGTGCTCGGCCGCCTTGCCGGCCTCTGTTTCGGCGCATTCACGGAGCGCGGCGACGACAGCGGCGCGGCGCCCCGCTCGCTCGATGTACTTTTCAAGGAAGTCGCGGCGCACGTGCGCGGGCCCGTCGTCAGCAACGCACCGGTCGGGCACATCCCCGATCAGTGGACGCTGCCACTCGGCGCCCGCGCCGAGCTCTCTCCATCGCGCGGGCTGGTGCTCGCCGTGCGATGAGCGCCGCCACTCTCCTCACGAACCCGACGACGATGTCCAACGCATTACCTAACGAGATCTCTCCGGCAGTTTTGCTCGCGCGACAGGAGCAGGGGAAGCGCGACGTGCTGCTCGATGTGCGCGAGCAAAACGAGTGGAACCTCTTTCGCCTTCCCGACGCGATCCATCTGCCGCTTGCGCGCGTGAGCTCCTCGGCGTCGGAGGCGCTCGCGCGCTTTCCGGATGAGGAGATCGTCGTCTACTGCGCACGCGGCGCGCGCTCGGCACAGGCCGTGGAGATGCTGCGCGCGCAGGGGTACAACGCGACGTCGCTCGCGGGCGGAATCGCCGCGTGGATCGATGCGGGCGGCGAAGTCGAGGAGTAGCGGCGCGACTCGGATGCCCGCGCTCGACGTACTCGCGCGCCTGGAATCCGCGCTCGCGCCGATTGCTCCCGCAGCGCCCGCCGCCAGCTCGATCGTGCGCGACGCGGCGGTCGCGGCGATCTTCCGCATCGCTGCAGGGGACACGCTCGAGCTCCTGATGATCGAGCGCGCCAGCTACGAGGGCGATCCGTGGAGCGGGCACGTCGCCTTTCCCGGCGGCCGGCGCGAGCCGAGCGATGCGGCGCTGCTCGACACGGCGCTCCGCGAGACGCGCGAGGAGCTCGGCGTCGATCTCGCGCTCGACGGGCGCGTGCTCGGCGCGCTCGAGCGACTGAATCCCGTATCGCCGTCGCTGCCGCCGCTCTCGATCGCGCCCTTCGTGATGCTGCTCGAGCGCGAAGCGCCGCTCGTACTGAGCGATGAGGTAGCGGAGGCGTTCTGGATACCGCTCGCGCTCCTGCAGCATCCGGAGGCGTCGAGCGACGTTGAGGTCGTGCTCTCGAACGGCTCGCGCCGCATTGTGCGCGCGTTCGTGCACGGGCGCTACACGATCTGGGGACTCACCGAGCGCATCATCCGCGATCTGCTGTCTCGCCTCTCCTAGAATCGCACCACCGCCGGCCGGGCCGCGCGCTTGACACGGGTTAACCGCACTTCTAATATGTGTTAACCATAGTTAACTACATGTTTAACCGCGTCACCGAGCCCCGAGCGTGCCCTCTCCGTCCGTCGAAGACTACATCAAGGCCATCTACAAGGCCCACGCCGACATCGGCAGCGTCGCCACGCAGGAGCTGGCGGAGCGGCTGCACGTCAGCGCGCCCGCCGTCTCCAAAATGATGCGCAAGCTCGCGGCGCTGAAGCTCATCACGCACGCGCCATATCAGGGCGTCAAGCTCACGCGCGCGGGCGAGAAGCTCGCGCTCGAGATCATTCGACATCATCGGCTCATCGAGCTCTATCTCGTGCAGGCGATGGGCTTTTCGTGGGACAGCGTGCACGAGGAGGCCGAGCGGCTGGAGCATCACATCAGCGAGGAGTTCGAGGACAAGATCGACGAGCTCCTCGGCCATCCCACCGCGTGTCCGCACGGCGATCCGATTCCGACGCGCGCCGGAACCATCGCGCCGACCACGGATCGTCCGCTCGCGCTCGAGCGCTCGCCCGCGCGATTGATCGTGCGACGCGTGAGCGATGAGGACGCCGAGCTGCTGCGTCACTTCCAGGCGCTGGGCGTTACGCCGGGCACCGCGATCGAGCTCGTGACGCAGGAGCCGTTCGAGGGGCCGCTCGTGCTCAAGGTGGGCGGCAAGCGCGTGCGTCTCACGCCTCAGGCGGCGAAGAAGGTCTTCGTCGATGTGATCACCACTGGCGAGGGAGGCAAATAGTGGCACTCCCAAAAATTCCGCCAGAAAAAAACTCGACTGACGCTGTCGAGCTTCCGGACACGATGTCGTCGCCCGGCGGATGGCGTCGCGCGCGGCTGACGCCGAGTCTGGCGGAGGTCTATCGCTCGGTGCCTGTCATTGGCACGTCGACGTGGCGGAAGGCGCTGGCGTTTGCGGGGCCAGGATATCTGATAGCGGTCGGTTACATGGATCCGGGAAACTGGGCCACCGATCTCGCGGGCGGCTCGGCGTTCGGCTACCGGCTGTTGTTCGTGATTCTGCTCTCGAATCTGATGGCGGTGTTGCTGCAGGGGCTGTCGTCGAAGCTCGGCATCGTCACGGGGCGCGATCTCGCGCAGGCGTGTCGCGATCACTACTCGCGTCCCGTCGTGGTTTTTCAATGGATCATCTGCGAGACGGCGATCGCGGCGTGCGATCTCGCCGAGGTGATCGGTTCGGCGATCGCGCTCNNTCAACCTGCTCTTTCACATCCCGATCACCGTCGGCGTGGTGCTCACGGCGGCCGACGTGCTCGTCGTGCTCTTTCTGCAGACGAAGGGATTCCGCTGGCTCGAGGCACTCGTGATCGTGCTGATCGCGACGATTGGGCTGTGCTTTCTCTTCGAGGTGGTGATCTCGAAGCCGTCGCTCGCGGGGGTGCTCGCGGGCTTCGTGCCGAGTGCGCAGATCGTGCGCGATCCACGGATGCTCTACATCGCGATGGGTATCCTCGGCGCGACAGTGATGCCGCACAATCTTTATCT